>JALOMA010000098.1 GCA_025455735.1 Candidatus Kapaibacterium sp. | reverse complement strand
GCAATCGTCTCTACGGTTGACGCAGCGGCTGCGGAACTTCGAGCCCGCATGCTTGTGATGCCCTCGCATAGAGAGGCGCGCCGCAAGCTCCTGCTGGAATACTGCGTCTTCCTGAAAAGCACCCTGTACGCACAGTAGTGTGGGCGTTTGTCATACACGCAAAGCCATACCTTGGCTCGATCTGGTTAGTTTTGCAGGATGTCCGTATTCCGCCTTCACTCCAACGCAGGGCTGGACGTCATTGGTGACGTCCATGGCTGCATAGATGAATTGATCGAGTTACTCGCCTTGCTGGGACATGCCCTTCCAGACGGTGTATCGCGGCCCCCTTCCGAACGCGTCGTGGTATTTGTTGGTGATTTGTGTGACCGCGGTCCCGACACTCCCGCAGTATTTCGATTGGTTCAGGCGATGTGTGACGAACAACGAGCCGTTTGTGTTCGGGGTAATCATGACCATAAACTGATGCGATGGCTACAAGGCAGGAAGGTTTCCATAGCGCAAGGGCTCGAATTGTCGATAAAGCAAATGGAACCTATGGAAGAGCACGAGCGCCAGGGCGTGATGGAGTTTATTGACTCCATGCCAACGCACTGTATCGTGAATGACAACGTTGTGATTGCCCATGCCGGTATCGAAGATTGGATGATTGACAGGGACGATACTGCCGTGCGGGCTTTTACGATGTTTGGTACGACGGATGGCGAAGTCGATGAATTTGGCCTCCCGAACAGAAGGGAGTGGATACATCGGCATGAGACGGAACATCGAATTGTCTATGGTCACACGCCCGTCCTGTCGGCAGAGTGGTTCAACAATACCATCGATATCGACACGGGCTGTGTCTTTGGTGGCAGCCTGACGGCCCTACGCTACCCGGAAATGGATCTGATATCCGTGCCAGCACGGATGACGTATGCCACACGGCGACGCCCATTCATGGACTTTTGACGTTGCGTTTTAGCGCCCGTTGGCGGACCAATCATAGTCCTTGTAGGTAATCCGATATCGCCCCACATTGTCGCGCACGTGTTTCGCCTTTTCGGCAGGTAGATAGGGCGCAATCGCCAGCAGGAGGTCCCTATCGGTTGAGCCGAAGTCCTGGGAAAACCAGGAAAAGATGGACGACAGTGCCGCTTTCGACTGTTCAGTGTCAATGCTATTCCATGTTGGGTTCTGCAGAAACGTGCGCGCTTGATCGTCCAATTGGGCATCCAGGGCAGCTGTGGCAAAGGCCTCGTTCCGCAGGGGTGGGCAACTCTTTGCGGCGCACACGATAGCATAGTGAATGCGGGCATCTCCCATCGGTCGTAGGATGGAATGTTCGATTTCATTCAGTGTATACGTTTTGTCGTAGAGCGTCACTATGCGCCGGTCCCATGGCGTTGTTTTGGTCGCACTGCCAACAACCGTTTCGTTGCCCAGATCTCGAATACTCTTTACGGGCCAGAAATCGCACATCAATTTCAACGTAAAGGCATTGTAGACGTTGATGAAGAATGCCTTCTTTTCGTTGCCCTTTAATGTGCTGTGGTTGATCTTGGAGAGCGACTGGAGCACCACGGCAAGACGTTTGTCGTCTTTCATCCGAGAATAGTCAACCATTCCACTCTTTACTCTCTCCTGGAGGAGAGCCGTATAGGTGTCCTGCCACGTTGGTGGAGTAGCAACGCTACTGTTGACGCAGACACAGAGCAAAGCAAGTACCGCCGTCATTGGAAGAAGCCGAACCATGGTTAACCTTGGACACTTGATGGAACCACAATATGAAACACCCCCACCGGACGAATGTCGGGAGGGGGTGTTGTTTTCAGATCGACGGGGCGGGATCACTTATCCTGGAACTCATCATCGTTGATTGGTGATGTTGTTACGTTACCTTCGCCTTTGCCCGTAACACCAAAGGTAAATGACTGGCGACTGTAGTGTTTCGTTTTCATCACACCGTCGCTGGTTTGTTCTTCCGTTTCTGTTTCCGTGAACGTGAAGACTTGGTCTACTTCATAATTAGCACGTTCCTTCTTGAACATCTTAACCGAATTATCCCATTCCTTTCCCTTGCTGTAGCGCATCATCAGGCTGCCTTGGGCAATTTCCTTGACAACGGCCGTAGAACGCCCCGAGACATAAATAAAATGCAATGGCTCCGTCGGTTGCTTTACATCATAAAGCTTAACCACAACATCATCATCGTAGTTGTTGTTGATGGCGAGTTCGCCAAGGCCCTTCGGACCCCTGGACGGTTCAATGAGCGTTCCATTCATTCCGCCGCAGGCTGCAAGCAGGACGAATACCGTCAGAATGCATATGTAACGACCAATCATGAAGTCTCCCTTGAAAAACGTGAATGAGTTCTTTATCGTTTGAATATTCCGCCAACGAGAATGCCCTGTGTGCCATCTTCCAGACGATCAGCTACGCGCCACACGACTGCATATTCGGCCGTTTCGGGCGCTGTAAAGGCCGTAGCCGGTTTGTTGGTGGAGTCCGTGTTTGCCGCCACTGCCTTCCACCGCGTGCCGTCCCAGTAGAGAACGGCAACATCAAGATCTTTGATAACCTCCTCATTCGCAATGCCGTACACGAAGTACTCCTCACCCTTCTCGCATTCCACCCATTGCTGGGCTCTTGTGGTTATGGTTGTTGCAATGAAACCCTTGGATTCAACCTCGGACTGCGTACCAAGGCTTGCCATAACGTATTCTACCGCTGCGGATGCCTGGGAAAGTTGTTCTGCCAGGGCGGGGTTCGTCGTATCAACATCAAGGTTATATCCCATTGCCTCCAGAACGACGGACTCGGCGTCGGTCATCGTCAGTGTGTCTTTGTCCAAATCGAAGAGTGGATCCAAACGTTTGAGGATACGCTGATATCGATTCATTTGTTTGGTTACGACGGCCGTATCCCACCGCTGACGCTTTCCCGCCAGCTTTAGGCGCCAAAGGTTGGCTTCCCGCAGGCTTAGTCCTGACGGCGGCACGCCACGCAGCGTCGTGTCAACAATAAATGCGTACTCTGGCAGAAGCACTTCAACACCGTACTTCTTTTTGATTGGCGCAAAAGCAATGATGGAGTCCGGTCTGAGCGATTGCACTACCTCAGCCGGAATGGCGAAATTCAGGTTTTGACCTTCCACAATCGTGGACTGTGCAACACCATAGACCGAACCCTTTTCATCAAGAAGTGGGCTTCCGGAATTGCCTGGAGAAATTGCCGACGTGAATTGTATAACCTGGCCAAGGCTAGGAACCGTTCGGATTGATGCAACAATGCCGTCCGATACGGATTGATCGAATCCAAGCGGATTGCCCACAACGTAGACGCGTTCCCCCTGCTGCGGACGTTTCGTGTTCAACGAAAGGGTTGGAATCGTTCTACCTGCCGGCACATTGACTGCGAGAATGGCAATATCTCGTGCCGTATCCATGGCTACGATATGTCGGGCCTTGAGAATGGTACTATCGTTGAGGATGATGTTCGCACCATATGCGCCTTCAATCACGTGGTGATTGGTGACGACCCTATCCGGCGCGATAAAGAAACCGCTTCCGAAGCTCTCCTCCAGTCCAAATGCATTCGTAGGCCGAACCGTAACCACCGATGGCTTGACTTTTCGAACCATTTCCACGGTAGACTGTGCCCACAGGCCAATGCCACCGCAGAACAATGTGATCATGCACAGGATTCTTCCCATCGTCATTTCTTCGACCTCACGATATCTGTCGCGCCATAAAGACAGCAATATACGCAGCGATTCTTGATGCCTACACCGTGTTTTCCGACCTTCACATTGATGGTGCAATTCCCAACAATTCCAAGGTGAGGTGCGTGCGCATCTTCTGCATGCAACCAAACTAAACCACTATGGAAACGCAAAGCGTAGAAACAGCGAACCGTGGCGTGGCTGATAATCTTGCAAGCCGTTTCCAAGTTTGGTATGTTCACACGGACATACTCCCATATCAACCGATTGGTGATTCCATGAAATCTGCTCGAATATTTCTCGCCGCTCTGGTGCTCGTCTCCCTCGTTGCCGCTGGATATGCAGCCTATTCCACTGATGCTCCAGCCGAGTGCCCCTCCTGCGAAGCTTGCCCGTAAGCGAGACCTTCACTCCCTGCAAACGCTACGCCCATGTGTTTCGGCACATGGGCATTTTTCTTTGAATGGGCCCGTATATGGACAAAACCCTCTGCAGCGATTTCGTTGCAGAGGGTTTTTGATGATAGTCTGACTGCCGAAGCAGATGTATGTGTGGTTCGGGAGGGAGTTGAACCCCCGACACATGGATTTTCAGTCCATTGCTCTACCAACTGAGCTACCGAACCATAATGGACTGCAAAGATACGAGTTCCCGCGAATCTGCCAAGCCTCTAGAGTGGCGTCCACGCAAAGGCTACAAAGGGAACAACAGCGGGCGCACTGAACAGGGTTAGGCCAAAATCCATGGCTACGGCCCCTGTTGCCGTGCGAACCCCCAGGTAGAGTGCCGTGTTGGAAGGTCGGGTGAGATCATTGTTCCATAGTTCGCCTACGATCCGAACGTCATGAAACGTGGGCAGGCGCGAGTCAAGGGATAGGCCTACGCCCATGGTCCCCGTGGGATAGGTCAGATTGAAGGGATTGAACAACGTGCCGCCGGTGATGGTGTAGAAGTCTTCGCCGTAGATCTTGCTGAAGAACATCGTGCTTACTTGCGTTCTTGGGCCGGTAAAGGTGGCAACCACATAAGCGTGGCCGAGTACGTTGTTGGCTCCAAGCCAAGTAGCCGTTGTTCCTACGGCATAGAACTGTTTGCCGCTTTCTACGATGCCATTCGGGGCGCTGTATACCGTTGCTTTTACGTTGACGTGTGAAGCCTGTTCCGCAGCAGAAATTCCTGGCACGAAGGTGCGTCCAGCCGTTACGCTCACGACGTCGGCAATACCCACGCCACCGTACAGAAAGGCAATTTCCCAAAGGCCCAGGAAATGATCGTCGCCGATCGGTTCTGCCGTAGGCATGATGAACGTTCGATGGCGATGCCGATAGGCATTGTCTTGCGTTTCAATGGAGACCATCTCGGCCAGATAAATTTTTGCCCTTCCAATGGCTGCACCAAGCCGAACGGCCACGCCACGGTCATCGCGCTCCACTGCCAGCAGTGGACCCGTCAGAATATCACCGTTCAGCAACCGCACCAGCCAGATGCGGTCCGGATCGTCGCGAATAACATCTTCTACTTCTTCGATGCGTTCTTCCGACCATTCGACTTGTGCCTGAAGGGGGCCATGGCCCCATAACAGAAGGGCACAGGCAACAATGAAGGCGGGGAGAAGGGTATGCCGTGTCATGAGCGTCCGTGTACGTCGGAGAATGCCAATTGTCCGCAGGCGGCGTCGATGTCCAGACCGGACGAACTCCGCACAAGCACTCTGACGCCTTCGGCCCGCAAGGCTTGTAGGAACAGTTCGAACTGCTGGGGCGACGTTGGCCGTAGGTCCGCACTGATACCACTAGGATGGGTAAAGTCGATTTCGTGAAAAGGAATGACGTTGACCTTGCTTGGTACGCGTCGAGCAATCTTGGCCAAGCGCCGCACATCGTCGTGACTGTCGTTGAAGCCCTCGAAGAGGATGTATTCGTACGTGATGGTCTTGCGCGTTTTGCGGTAATAAACCTCGATGGCTTCCATCAATTCTTCGAGTGGCCACCGTTTTGCAATCGGCATGATACGCAGCCGCTGTTCCTGTGTGGTTGCGTGCAGCGAGATGGCGAGCTTGAGAAGACTGTTTTCATCGGCCATCCGCAGTATTCCCGGTACAACACCGGCCGTGCTCAGGGTGGTTCGCCGTGGGGCCACCATGCCGGTGCGCTGGTCGTTGAAGATGGACGACGCCTTCATGACATTATCGTAGTTGTTCATGGGCTCGCCCATGCCCATGTATACGACGTTGGTAATGGGCCGGTCGCTGTACAGCGAGGCTACAAGAAATTGGTCTACAATCTCGCCGGCCGTCAGGTTACGCGTCAGGTTGAGCGTTGCCGTCGCACAGAAGGCACAGCCAAGATTGCACCCTACCTGCGTGCTGACGCACAGGGTTCGGCGGCGTGGCAAGCCATCCGCTTCGCGAAGCTCGCTGGGAATAAGCACACTTTCCACCGCACGCCCATCATACAGGCTGAAGAGGAACTTCATGGTGCCATCGGCGCTATCCTGTACCGTTTTCAGCTGCACACTTTGGGATCGAAATCCTTCTGCCAAGGTAGCCCGCAACGCCTTCGGCAGGACCTCTACGGATTGCAGATCATCTACCCGATGCACGTAGAGCGCATCATAGACCTGTTGTGCACGATACCGTTTTTCGCCGATGGCGGCGAAGAGCTCGGCTAGCTCTGCCAATGGCAGGCCCTTCAGCTCGGTTGGTCCTTCAACAATATCCCTGCGTGGTATTCCCATGGTGCAAAACTACCATTCTGCAAGGCATTCACTGGCGGCCATCCGTGCGATGTGGCTTCCAATAGCCACGCCCATGCCGTTGCAGCCGAAGGCGCCAATAGTGCGGTTGCGCCGCTCCACGATGGGTTGTTTGCTGGCAGAGAAGCCCATGATGCCTGCCCAACGCCGATCGATGGCTACCTGCTGCCCGGGAAGGATAACGGTGCGAAGGATGTCTTCAAGGTAGTCGGTTATGGTGTCCGTTGTTTCCATGGCCGTCGTGGTCTCGCCTTCGATGTCGCGATTGCGCCCGCCGCCAAGCAATATCCGCTGGCCTACAGTGCGGAAATAGACGAAACCCTCATCCATGTGAAAGCTGCCCCGAAGGGGCAGGCTGGCAACTGGAGACGTCAGGATGATCTGCCCCCTGCCCGGCACCACCGTCATCCATGGCAGGAGCTGGGAGATGAAAGCATTGGTGGCAACAACGACACGCTGTACGCGCATCTGCCGTTCCGTGCCGGACGCCGATACGTGCAGGTGTACGCCATCATGCCCCTCCTGCATGTCCAGAACAGTGCAACCCGTGCGTAGGCCGATACCGTGACGTGCTGCCACGCGCCAGAGTTCCTGCATCATGGTGCCGGATTGGATGACACCTTCATATGGCGTATGAACCATGGCACGCACCTGGGGCCCAAAGCCAAAGGCTTCTGCCATGTCGTCGCAACGATGGTAGACAGGGCCCCCTTCAAAGAGAGGCCCAAGGACGGTATTGATGTCGTCCAGCTGCGTCAAAGCAGGATGGTCGTCAACGAAGACCTCATAGCCACCAGCGGCCTCGAAGCCCAATGCGGCATCACCAAGGCGGGCCCGCAAGCGTTCAAGGCCAGAGCGGCGCCACTCAAGGACGGCCAGGGCAGCGTCCAAGCCGATGCGGTTGACATCCGACACCACTTCGGACAACGAGCCAAAGCAGGCAAAACCAGCGTTCCGAGAGCTGGCCCCAAAGGGCACGATATCGCGTTCCAGCAGAACGATGCGCATCTCAGGGAACGCTTCGGCCAGCTCCAATGCCGTGCTCGTGCCTATGAGCCCGGCACCGATGACGGCAACGTCGGCCTCCAGAAGGGTATCATCCCACAGGGACGAGATCATTATTGCTCCAAAAGAAACGGCCAACGTGGCAATGCACGTTGGCCGTCTATGACTACAACACCAGCAACATTATCGAGCGTCGCGTAATATGGGGTCGCCGGAACGGAACTTCATGGCATGGAGAATGATTGTCTTGCCGGACAGATCCTGAGAACCAAAGGACCCACGTTCGCGAAGCACTCCGTTGGCATAGCCTTCAATATAGAGAGGCCCACTTGGCCCCATCAGAACCTTGGTAACGACGATCTTTCCAGAAACGGGATAAAACGTCGACGAGCCAGATTCGATGACAAAACCGTTGTCAAACTTGACTTCTTGCTGTTCGATTCGCGCTGGGGTAACTTCAATCGTCCCTGGAGATGAAGGCCATTCTACTACCTTTATGGACGCATATTCGTTGAATGACGAATCTCGACCACCATTCCTGTTGAAGAAATAGCTATAGCGTCCGTAGCCAGGATTCGTCGATACCGACGATCCTCGCTGTTGGCCGTACCGAGTGGACATACCGATCTCGTCACTAGACGTTGTAATCACTGCCCCCCAGCTAATGGAAACTCCGCTAAGAGCCGTGTCCTTACTTACGGTAATGATGTCGAGTTCGTGCATAGGATGGGGTCCAGAGCCACCATCTTCGCAACCTGTGAGAAATGTGAGCACTGCGACAAGAAGTGCACCACCAAAAAATGTGTATTTCATGGAGCGTTTTTGGTTTCAGTTATCAATACTTGATGAGATCAAAGAGATAGCTCACGCCTAGCGTCAAACCCGCAGGAACAAAATTCTCTCCTTCTCCATCTTGTCCACCGCCCAAGTACTCGCCGTTGGCATCCACTGGCGTTCCCGCAGTGTATCGTCCATCGCTATAAACACCTGTCAAGAAATACCGAGCCATGATCTCGACGTTCAGAATTCCCATTTCCGACTCCCATACTGGGATGATACCACCCAGACGAACGTCGATGGCTGTTGTGAGTGTGTTCTTTTCGACAAGATATTCAGAGCCATCCTTGGCCGTCATGGTTCCCGCCATGGGGATGTTGAATCCGGCACCAAAGGCAAAGCCTGAAAGGTTTACCATTGTTGCAATCGTGAAATGACGATAGTGTTCGTCAAAGTTGCCCTTCCAGTTGGTTTCGCCGCCATAACTTTCATAAGGGCGCATTTTTGAGCCAACGGTCGTAACGCCAAAGTCGAAACGAAATCCCGATGTAGTTTCAGGACTGAACGGAGCAAGGATTGCCACTCCATAGCTAGGTACGGCCCAAAACGTAGGGTTAACCTTACGACCTGTCGCCTGAACCGTGTTGATTCCTCCACTGACAAAACCCAGTGTGGGCCCAATATAGAGATGGTACGGCCGCGGTTCTTGGGCCACCATCGTAGTTCCTGCCAGCACCAAGGCTGCCAGGATGGATGTTATGCGCATAACGTCCCTCTGATGTGATTGTATTGTACGTTGCGCCAAATTTAGCCGAAATCACCTCTCATACAATCAGTACCATGGATGTATCATGGAATTTTTGAAGCAACGATTTACTGAATGGACACATTTGCATCAAGGCCTGGAATGGAGCACCATTGCCGATATTCTCCATAGTCAACCAGCGATCATGGATGCAGTTCGTTGGATGGAAGACACGGGCGGCGAGCCGGCCGTTGTTTCGTCCCAAATGGTCAACCACCGCGTCGTTATCGCTGATTGTTCCACAGAAAGCCCCAAGGGCCGCCGGAGTGTATGCTACGATGATGAGGCCCTACACAGCCGGAAGGAGAACAAACCGCGGGCCAGCGCACTCGGACTTTGCCAATTGTATGGCGTCGACCTGATGTCCGAAGAGTTCTATCATGCCCTCCAGCAGCGAATCTCATTCGATTGCAAGACCTCCAGCTGGCTTCGTACGCCCGATTCAATTCGGCGCCTCGG
>JALOMA010000097.1 GCA_025455735.1 Candidatus Kapaibacterium sp. | reverse complement strand
ACACTGTCGATTGAAGATCCACGCGCATTACGCCATTCTATGATTGCTACGCGATTGGGTGCTGTACCACGCACATCCCATAGAATTTCACCGTCGTCATTGGACTCTACCGTAGCACGCTCAAACGCTGAAACAATGGCCAGCGAGCGAGCGCGTTGGAGAACAGAGGGGTTGGACAACAACCCCGGTGACATACCAATGCAAACAACGGGACTTTTTGAAACTAACACGGTAGAAGACGATCCCGATGCGGTTTGAAACGGGAATGGCAGTTCAAGTGTGACGCCTTGCATTCCACTTGGGATGGGTAGCGGCTTTGCTTGGGCACCGAGAGGCTCATAAACTCGTTGATTGTGGGAGAATTTCAGCGTCTTTGCCCATACTGGAAAGACCCTTAGTCGTTTTGATAGTACGACAGGTCGAAGGTCCTGCACACCAAGGACAACTTCTGGATCACGATCGTCTACCCATTGCGTGGAGTCCCATTGCCCTCTCGTAAAGTAAATGCCCGTAGCTGGTAATAGCTGGGCAGCTGCTCCATTTTCGTCCGTTCGCGTCGTGTAAGACGTGCCTACAAGAGCATCACGAATGAAAATGGATTCGTTGCCAGCCTTTTCCACCGTACCATCGTCGTTCGATACCACAGCAAAGTAGGCACTCGTATACATCGTATCGGCCGCATCGACGCAGCGAAAGCTAACCTCTTGCGTGTCCGTCTGATTCTCGTTCACAGAGACAGTCATCGTTGGTGGATCGAAAGTCTGGCCCGTTCCCATGGGAACGATGCTGTAGTCTCCGTACAGCAGTGTACGAAGAATCGGGTTTCCGGTCGCTATTTCTTCAGCTGGGATTGTTAGGCTCGTACCATAACCCTTGATTGACTTCGAGCCAGCGGCAATAGTCACTGATCTGGGCTGCGATCCAGGTTGAATCCGAAATCGCACCAAGCGTCCCCTACCTATCGAGAAGTTCACTTCCACGCTATCCTTCGGAACCAGACAAAGCAATCCCTGATCTGGAGCACTGAACTCGATAGGTGTAATCTTATAGCCTTCCAATGCAGAGATAGAGTACACACCATAGGATAATCCCGTGAACTGATATCGACCTTGCGGATCCGACGTCACGATAGTATCGCCTGCAATTGCTGGGGTGCCCACTATGAGGTTACCATCATTGGCGGGACGGATGACCAGCGGTACACCCTCGACGGGCTTACCATCATTCGCCGACGTCACGACGCCCCTCACGATGGCTACTCCCGCTTCTGGTCTATTCCCAATGCAGCTGGCGTCACGCAGGTAGCGTCGCAGCATGCTCTTATGCAGGGGGTGGAATTCCTGGATGGCTGTTGACGACTGAGAACAATAGGACATAATCGTCCCAACTGAAGGCCGAACCAATTCGGCCCCAACGCAGCTGCCCATTTCGGACGTCACGCAGCTGTCCAGTGGACCGCCTGGCCACAAACAGTTCTGCGTATGTATTCCACCGCATACGTGGCCTATCTCATGTGCCACAAGAGTGTAGTCAGAAATGTCGAGGGAGTCCTTCGTCGATCTGGACACGTCGGCTGCACAATAGGACAATCCCGGTTCACAAATTCCACCGATAGAACGCGCAATGCCACCTTCGCCTGATCGCCGGATCAACAGAACCGCAATGTCGCGATTGACCGAGTCCATGGTTGACTGGTATGTGGACGCAAAAGGCTCTATGAGATCGAACACCGACGTTGAATCATCATATGGGTCATTCGGTTCTTCCCAGATGCGGAGATACGTGACTGTAAACCGAACACCTACGTCCCGGGTATAGATGGACGAAATGCGGGACAGCAGGTCAATCACATAGTTGGTCACACTGTCGGCGCTGGAACCGAGGAACTGATACAGTCTGTGGTCAATTTCAACGGCTAGATTCATGTTGTACACTTCGGCGTCCTTTTCTTGGGGGCGCTCCGCAGCTTTCATTGATCGGCTTACAGCCTCCCGCACTGACGGTGGAATATCTGCCTCATCATTACCACATCGAAACGGTCGTCGGCTTGTTTGTGTTCGTGTGCTCTTAACGGCCATTCCAGCAGTACTGGAGCTATACGTTTCCACAACTCCAGCACTGGAATGGCTAACCAGAACGGCATCACCTTCCAACCGCGCTACGATAGGTTGCCCATTGAGCATGCCACCGTAGACAACTGCTTCCTTACGAAATGGAATGGCCCCTTCGGATGTCATTCGAACTATTTGTGTAGCCGAATTGACAACCAGCGTTCGCGACAATGTCACTGCTGCTGGAAAGCCAGGTAGGACGACCTCGATAGTCGGCGGCATTTCGCCGTTGGGCGTCGACCGTAGGGAATTCGTCATCAGATATCCCGTTGGGCTTTCGTTAGCTCCAGCATCCAATGCCGACGCTGCGATGGTGAGTCGTGCTCGTTGTTGTGCTTGTACAACCATTGTTACGGTCATGAGCAGCATGCACATACCGGTGAGGCTGAATAATCGTGCAGCTTTCATTGCAGACTCCACAGAATGAATAATGAACTTGTTACCAAACCAATCGTTTGAGTAAGGCAATCCTACGGAGTCATTGACACATACTTGAGTCATTCATTCACCCTCATGCAATCCTTAGCAATCCATGCACAATAATCCTACTGTAGTAATGACCATCTGGGCTCTGCATACGTTTCCATCTCGTTGTTGACATCATCAACTATCGAGAATCTCCGGCATGGCAGATTACAGCTTCGTTTTTACAGTATGCCTTTTCATACCCTTTACTGCCTTGGGTTACTTTTTGCCCCCTGAAGATGTTCTAGCACCATGACACACACGAATTCACACGTCTTGCTCCAAGCTCTCATTATGTGCGGCTTGATGCTGATCTGCACTCGACCAACATTGCATGCTCAGCAGTCCGTGTATGGTCGCCACATTTCCGGCTTTGAGGATGTTCGTTGGACTGACGTCCTTCTGGATGGCCCTACAATGCTGCGTTGTGGCACTGTGGATGCAGGAGTCGTATTACCTACAGAATCCCCATACAGCGACCTTTCAGGCAATGGTTTGGATATTGTCGTTATGAGGACGAGTTGGTCGGGAGATTCCGTTCTATCCTGGATACGCTTCGGCGGCGCACTGGATGACCGAGCCGTACGTGTGCGAAAACTAAGCGACGGAAGAGTTGTCGTTGCTGGCACGACGTCTTCAGTGGATTTCCCCGCGGGCCAATTGAACAGCATTACGACAAATTCAGGTGCCAGTGACGTCTTCGTTGCCATCCTTGAAGCTTCGCTCATGACCGTACAGAGAACAAGGCTCGTAGGGGGGCTTGGAAACGAGGAGTGCAACGATCTTGAGATCATCGACGACTCTCGTATACTCCTTTGTGGCTCGACGACCTCACCTAACCTGCCAACGACACTCCCTCCACTTGCTCGTATCGATGCAGGCACACCACAGGAACGAACGTATGTGGGTGGAGGGGCCCCACTCGGTGGCAGGGATGGACTCCTTGCCGTCGTATCACACAGTGGCAATCTCCTCCATTGCCGCTACATGGGATCGTCTGGCAACGATGCTATCAACGGCGTTTGCGTTCTCTCGGATGGCACGCTCGCCGTTGCTGGAAGCGTGGGTTCTTCAGACCTTCAAACCTTACCACTCGCCCCTCCTGATAACATCAACCTTCCACAAGTTCCCTTTCAGGTAAACTCCAGGGGTGGCGGTAGCGACGCCTTGGTAGCGAGAATCAATGCTGACTTAAGCGCTGCCAATGCGAACCCATTTCTTGAGGTGGTAAACTTCGTGTCGTACCTTGGTGGAACAGGCGCGGATATTGGCGTGGATGTAACACAAGCGTCCAATGGTGACATTCTTGTTGCGGGCACAACGGCTTCCATGGACGTTGGTAGACCAGAAGTTACCCAAGGGTCCCCGGCCGGGGGGCGCGACGTATTTGTCGCCAGGGTTAGTCGCGACGGTCAGCGTCTGACACGCTTCACCTATCTCGGCGGCCGCTCGGATGACGTACTGTCGGGCATATCCACGCATGTGAGCGTCCGTGGGCTGATTCTTCATGGGACCACATCAAGCACCGATTTCCCCTGCTTGGCCATGGCAACGCCGTGCCCTACCGGGGGCTCCAATGATGGCTTTCTCGCTGTCTACAACGAGAGTCAACTCTCCATCGCAACAACCCTCGGAGGTAGTGAACAAGACACCATCCTGGGGGCAACCTATGGTCCCATGGGAGACATCTATGCTACGCTGGTTTCATCAGAGAAGAGTCGCCTCTTTGATGCGGTCGACGGTTTACCTTCTCTGTCGCATGTTGCCATCGTCGCGCAAGGACAATTGTCTTCCATCATGGCTGCGACATCCAACAACGTTTGTCCCGATGGCATCATCACCGTTCCTTTCACGGCGTCGAACATGCGATCCTCTGATCGATATGCCATTCGAGTACGTGGTTCCGATAAAATCTGGCGAACGGTTGCAATCAACCTCTCGGCCCAAACAGCTCAAATCAACGCAAGGCAACTTACCCTTGGCACCTATGACGTTCGGATTTCTACGGATCGTGGTCCTTACGTGGATATTCCCAATGGCTTTTCAGTACTCCCCGAACGTCGCATCGATGTCGTGTCCAACGAGGGCGTAGTCTGTCTGGGAGACTACATTTTTTTTGACATCCTGGATAATCTGCTGTTTGACGATCCGATTTCCATTGTCATCAATGATTCCATACGCACAGACCTTCCTACCCTGCCAGGACTTCTCCAGTCTCTCAAGTCCGGTGTCTATGTCATCCGTACAAGCACGATTCGAGGCTGCGACAGGACTGTTATTTCCGTTCTCGACACCATCGTACTTGTAGAGCAACCTGCCATCCTCGCAGATCCGGAGTCGGTTACCATTGCCCCAAATGCATTGCTCGAGCTCTCCGTCGTGGCAATTGGCGACGATCTGATGTTCCAGTGGCAACGCAATAGTCTGGAGATTCCTGGCGAAACCACCTCACGATTCACTCGAACGAAGGCATCTAGCGAAGATGAGGGAATCTACACATGCATAGTTACGAATTCATGCGGGGCGGTAGTGAGTAGCCCTGCCGTCGTGCGTCTTGGCACGGTATCCGTTGAAAGCTCGAAAACCGAAACGTCAATTGGAGTTCAGGGCGACTACCTGGTTTCCTATGCTGGTGCTGCGATACCGTACGACATTCATGTATACGACAGCATGGGCCGACTAATAATCTCCAAAAAAGACGCATTATTACCCTTCTTCCTGCCCACTGTTTCTTCAGGTTGGTATGTTGCACGCCTTCATGCGGGCAATACAACGATACATATACCCTTTCTGCGTTAGTTGAGGACCTTGCCAGGATCCACACCGTCCAATGAGACATATGCAAGCACATCTCTAGGTCAGTTATTCTTTCTCCTGTTTTCGACAGTCATCCAAGACACTTCGATCGCGGAAAAATGGAGGTTTTTTTCATCCGTTGAGTATGAAGTTTCTACAGGTTTTCGTGACATAGTCCTCGTTGCACGATGTAAGGATGACTGTTACGACTGCGTTAATTTCATGTTTCTTGGACATGAATACATCCCCTATTCCCATATGTGCATCAAGAGCATTCGCAGTAGCTATGCTTTTGGCATTGTCCTTTTCTGTGATTTGCGCACAACGTACCACCTACGGAATGTCCATCAGCGACATATCTGGAGCAGTGTTCATGGACATCATAGAGGTGGACAATACTCTCTACCGATGTGGATACGTACACGCTTCGGCTCGTCTGCCAACGGATATTCCGCACGTCGACATGCCTGGCGAGGGTTTTGACTTTCTCATTGTACGAATGAACCGCTCTGGAGACAGCATATATTCCTGGGCAAGGATCGGAGGAGGGCAAGACGACCGATGCCGGCGAGTACGGCGTTTACGGGACGGTAAAATTCTTGTTGCAGGAACAACCGAATCGGGGGATTTTCCTGCGGGTAGACTTCGTAGTTCAACAGATCATTCCGGTGGAATCGACTGTGCTTTTGCCATTCTTGACGCAACACTAACAGGATTGGAGCGCACGAGGGTTTTTGGAGGGGTTGGAATCGATATCGTTGAAGATGTCGACATCCTTGATGAAACACGATTTGTCTTCTGCGGCTCGACAACGACGAGGAATCTCCCCACAACCGTTCCCCCAGTGTATCGCATCAATCCGGACAAACCTTTCGAACGAAGCTACTATGCTGGCGGCACGCATCTCGGTGGCCAGGATGCGTTCGCTGCCGTCCTTGACGTCGCAGGGAATGTTCTCCACTGCAGATACTTTGGTTCGGCCGGTACGGACGCGGCAAAAGGTATCAAGGTTCTGGGTGATAACACCATCGCTATGACTGGAAGTGTTGGCGGGACTGATTTTCAGACACTTCCGTTGGTTCTGCCAGGTAATGATTTCTTTAGCAGAGTTCCTTTCCAGACGTTTTCGCGCGCTGGGAGCTCCGATGCTTTTGTCGTTCGAATGTCGATCGACTTGACGACCACCGACTCTGGATTGAATGGGCCCATCAAGAACTTCTGCTCCTACCTTGGGGGCTCAGCAGCTGATGTTGGCGTTGGCGTTGGACTGGCCCAGAACGGGGATCTGCTGATCTGTGGCCATACAATGTCCGCTGATATCACAACCGACGATCGAATCCAAGGAGAACGAGGTGGTAGCTTCGACATCTTTATTGCCCGCGTTACGATCGACGGCCAGCGTCTTGTCCAAGTGACCTACCATGGCGGCAGCGGTAACGAATACGCGTTTGGATCCATGACGCACCCTTCCGTACGCGGCATTGGTATTGTGGGCTCAACGTCGAGCATGAATTTTCCCTGTCTAGGCATGAGCACGCCCTGCGAGCAGCGGGGAAGCACCGATGCATTTGCGTCCCTGTTCGATGACAACACCTTCACAGCCTCCACGCTGATAGGATCCGACGCCCGAGATTCCATCACAGGCGCAACGATGAATGGTTCTGGAGATATCTATGTGACGGTGCAATCCTCATCCCCTGCCATAGTCTTTCCGACGTTTGGAGCGGAGCCTTCCCTAGCCCATGCCGCATGCATCGTTCCTGGAGCAATGTCCAGTACGGAACGCCCACCGCTTGTGGTCTGTCCCGATGGCGTGACGGAAGTCTCGTGGTCGTCATCGAACATGCGCGCCAGCGATCGATACGCGATGCTTGTTCGAACGGATGTAACTCCGTGGCGGAATGTCAACACCAGTATCTCCGGACGGACGTTCACCTTCAGCGTTCGCGACCTACCGCTTGGTACCTATGCGGCGCGGATTGTGTGTGACCGCGGACCATTCATCGACATCCCCACGGCGTTCGTCATTTCTCCTACGCGGCAGATTTCCCTTTCCATACAGACCGACACACTTTGTACTGGCGATCGCCCCGTCGTTTGGTTCAACGACAATCAATCCCATGGGGACACTGTGTTGGTATCAATCAACGATAGCCTTCCCACCACGATTGCCATGCTTGAAAATGCTGTCGCGAGCCTCTCCGCTGGCCGATACATCATTCGTGCATGGACGAAGCGTGGTTGCGACCAGTCAGCCGTGAGCACATCCGATACCATCGTTCTCATCTCGCGTCCGTCGATCATCTCCCACCCACAGTCCGTGACGGCGCCAGCAAACGCCAAAGCGATTCTCAGCATTGAAGCCAAGGGTAATAATCTGGAGTTTCAATGGCGACGCAATGGCGTGGCAATAGCCGGTGCAGTCGAACCACGACTTGTTCTGCCAAAGATCTCGGCACCAGACGAAGGAGACTACACCTGCGAGGTTTCCAATCATTGTGGCACCATCGAAAGCGATGTTGCATCCGTACGCCTGTCCACGGTATCGGTACAGGCTGATGGCAGCTCGCACGATGTAGTTCTCTTTGGAAACACTATTGAGCCACGGCCCCTTGCCGATAATGTCCGGTGTGCGGTTGAGATCCATGACCTATTGGGACGTACGGTCATACGGACTGTAGATGTATCACTACCATGGAGCATACCATTGATGACTCCTGGCCTCTACCTAGTGCGCCTTAGCATGGATACGAAGACCATCTGCCTGCCGCTGATACGGTAACTCCTGGCCAATCCCCCGCGTGGTAGGTACGTTATTCCTTCAGCCATCTGACGTTAGTCCTAGGGCTCGGAGTTCTCGAGCACACGCGATGAACGTGATGCCCCTAGGTAACCGATAACCGTTTCGGTTGTTGGTACGCACATGACCACAACATTCGAAGTCTGGCAACGCCTCTATACCGCACTTGCCTATGTGTCCATGACCGTGTGTCTCGGCACATCACTCCGTGCGCAGCACGGTGTACATGGGCGTTCTATTCCAGGTTTTGAGCAGCTCCAGTGTACGGATATTGTTGCTACCGAAACGACCGTCTATCGATGCGGCTATCTTCATGCGAACATCTCGCTGCCGCAGTCAATACCGCATCTCGACAGCAATGGAACTGGACTGGACTTTGTGATTGTGAGAACCAATCTGGTTGGAGATTCGGTCATCTCGTGGGCGCGAATTGGAGGGGGTCTTCATGACCGTTCCCGGCGCATTCGATTGCTTGCGGATGGTACGGTTGTTGTTGCTGGCACGGTGGAATCAACGGACTTTCCACGCGGCATGCCAGGTAACAACACGGTGAACAATGGCGGGAGTGACATTGCCATCGTCCAACTGTCGGCAACCTTGACCGACCTCATTGGCACACGGGTCTTTGGTGGGAATGGCGCCGACATCTGTGAAGATCTCGACGTTGTCAATGACCAATCCGTTGTTGTGTGCGGATCTACGACGTCCGGAAACCTCCCCACAACCATGCAGGCACTGTATCGTGTGGATCCGGGCAGGCCGTGGGAACGAACATATTTCGGTGGCGGAGCGCCTGCTGGGGGCGTAGACGGATTCGCCGCAATTCTGACGCTCACCGGGGCGGTCCCACACTGTCGCTATATCGGCTCGAGTGGCAACGACGCCGTCAAAGGTGTTGCCGTATTGGCGGACGGATCCATTGCCGCCACTGGTTTAATTGGCACTGGTAATTTCCAGACGATGCCACTTCCGCGGCTTGGCATTCCTTCGACAATTGGCACGTTCCAGGAGTCGTATGGTGGTGGCATCAATGATGCCTTTGTGATGCGTATGAATGCCGACCTTACCACGAATCAGCCAGGCCCTACATCAACACCCAGCAGTTTTGCATCCTACGTTGGCGGCTCTGGACTTGATGTTGGCGTGGACGTATCGCAGGCGCAAAACGGCGACATCCTCGTGTGCGGATATTCCACTTCCGACGACTTTCTGAAGGCCGATGCCATCCAGGGTTCACGTGCCGGCGGAATGGACATCATCGTGGCCCGTGTTTCCCTTGATGGAGGCCGCCTGCTGCGCCTAACCTACTTCGGCGGAAACGCAGATGACATGGTTCACGGCATCAGTCCATCGTGGAACGCTCGTGGCT
>JALOMA010000096.1 GCA_025455735.1 Candidatus Kapaibacterium sp. | reverse complement strand
CCAAAGGGTCTGATTCGCTACAGTAGTGCCAATGGTCTCAAAGCAGCATCATCGTGGCTTACTCCCCGCATAAAGGCATATGGAGCCGTCTGGGTTGTCCTGGTAGGAATCGTGACGGCACTCTTTATCACAAGGCCTGATCTCGAAGTCACCGTGCTTCGGCAAGAAGGAACGACATTTGTTCGTACGCCAGATGGCATCATCAACTTTTACCGTTTGGAACTGATCAACAAGTCGTCACAACCAAAGAACGTAGCACTTCGGGTTGTTGGGGACGAAGGAATCACCGTGCGTCCGCTTGGAACGTTGGAACAACTCAAACCTTGGCACGAGACAAAATCGCGATTTATCGTTACGGTACCCGAAGCGAAGCTTAACAATGGACTTGCATCGGTTGAGCTGGACATTATTGCCGACGGCGCTGCGGTACAGCGGGAGTCCGTACGCGTCATTGGCTCACAATCCGGAGATAAGAAATGACAATAAACTGGGGCTGGAGAATAGCCATCGTGTATACCGTGTTCGCCATAGCGACCCTGGGCATGGTAGCGTTTACGTTGACCAAGGAGGTAGACTTGGTACGAAGTGACTACTACGAATACACCTTGGACCACAATAAACGCATGGAGCGTTTGGCGAGAGCCGAAACAGCAGGCGCAGCCGTTGTCTCACAGGATGGTGCCCTTGTGATTGCTATTCCTATGGCAGTGGCTGGCAGCGGTTCCGTTGAAATGCTCCGACCTTCATCCAAAGCTGAAGACCGTACGATTACCTTTGACGAAGTACCCGGTGGAGAGATAACCATACGCGATCTGCTGCCTGGGCGTTGGGATGTGGTAGTACGCTGGAATCGGGATGGCAGACACTATGAACTCAATGCGTCGGTAGTAATCTAACATGGAACCTCTTGCAGGATTTGCCCTTGGAATGGCAGGTAGTATGCACTGCATTGGAATGTGCGGTCCGATAGCACTTGCCCTTCCCGCAGGAGCAGAGCATGGAAGGGCGAGCTTCATTGCTGGCCGCATCCTTTACAATGGTGGCCGCGTGGTAACCTATGCTGTAGCTGGTGCCATTGTTGGCACAGGTTCTGGTATTGCTGCCATGCAGGGCTTGGGCCGTACGATGTCGGTCATCGCAGGAATCTCCATGATGATAATTGCCGCGGTCCAGATACTATGGCACCGCCAGATTATTCCAACCTCCTGGATTGCACGTACCATGCAACCCTTGCAGAGGACAATGGCCCCGTTGATGCGTAAGAAGTCAATGACGGCTGTATTTGCCCTGGGCTTGGCGAATGGGCTCTTACCCTGTGGGCTTGTTGTAGCTGCTTTGGCAGGTGCCACGGGGACTGGTTCAAGTGGAGACGGAGCGTTGTTTATGGCATCGTTCGGTTTGGGAACACTACCAGCTATGATAGCAGCCAGCCTGTGGGCAGGCTTTCTTTCGACAACCATGAGAACCCGGCTGCGACTGATCATGCCAGTGCTTGGGATTCTTCTTGGTGGCACGATTGTTGTACGTGGCCTTGGCCTTGGAATACCCATGATCAGCCCAGCACCTCCAACATCAACGACACATGGCTGCTGCACCCACTAACGTGTGGTTGTTTCAAGGAACATATCAACGACGACATCCCCCTCACTCACTACTTCTATCGGAGACACTCATGAATGCACACCCGAAATCCTTTCTGGCAGCCCTTGTTGGACTGGCCTTCGTAGGCATAGTAGGGTCGGCATCGGCGCAGGACAAAGCCGTCATGGCCAAAGGCCAAAAGGTCTATAACGAGTACTGCAAGACATGCCACCAAGCGAATGGTCAAGGACTGGGCGCTGTCTATCCCCCCTTAGCCAAAAGCGATTACCTGATGAACACAAAAAAGGAACAGATCATCAAGGAAATCATCAAAGGTAAAAGTGGCAAGATCAAGGTCAATGGCAAAGAATACAACGGTGTGATGGCTGCCTTGCCGGCAAAGTATACTGCCGAAGAAACTGCTGCCGTCATCACGTACGTCTACAATAGCTGGGGTAATAAAGGCCCTGTTGTGACGGCGGCCGAGGTCAAGAAAGCCGATCCCAAGCGTAAATAGTCGTTGAACTCCATGATCATTCACGCCCTGCCGGCCCGTGGGCCGGCAGGGCGTTCGTATGTTTGCCATCTGCCGGCCCAACGGATGAGGCCGGGCCCCCTTCATAAGGAATATTGCAGTGACGAAACAACGACGGAATGACAAGGCCACCCAGACGTGGTCCTTGCCCGCCGCAGAACGCCTGGAACTCCTGCGGATGATGATCATGGCACGAGAATTCGACGCCGCCATGCTGCGACTATACCGCCAGGGCAAAGCCTTTGGCGGAGTCTACAGCCAACTAGGGAATGAAGCCGTATCGGTGGGTACAGCGTACGCGCTGGACCGGACAGCCGACGTGCTGTTTCCCATGCACCGAAATATTGGTGCCCATTTTGTGTTCGGCCAGGATTTGGATACCCTAATGGTGAACCACCTTGCGCGGGCCGGAAGCCAGATGCGTGGAACCGATGGCACCGGTCACTATGCCGATCCCGCCAAGCGTATTTATGGCAACGTCAGCCACCTTGGTGCCATGATTCCCGTGGCAGCAGGCTTTGCCTTGGCGTCCAGGATGCGGGGAGAAACCTGCGTGGCCCTTACGTATATCGGCGATGGCGGTGCACAGGTGGGCGAGGTTCACGAAGCCCTGAACTTTGCTGCCGTTCAGCGTATCCCATTAGTGCTTGTCATTGAAAACAACCAATACGCCTACTCCACACCAAGCCATTTGGAATTCGCCTGCGAAAAACTGAGCGACAGAGCTATTGGCTACGGAATGGCTGGCGTTACGATAGACGGTACGGATGTGGAACTTGTTCTGAAAACGACGCAAGACGCGGTAGCGCGTGCGCGTCGTGGCGATGGACCGACGATCATCGAAACATTGACGATGCGAATGCGCGGCCATGCCGAACACGATGACTTTAGCTATGTCCCGAAGGAACAACTGGAGGAATGGGCAAAGAAGGACCCCGTGGAACGCTACGCAGAGAGGCTTATCACCGACGGCGTGACAACGGCCGAAAGCGTAGCCGCATTGCGTGCCACCACCCTTGCCGATATGATAGCGGCTATCGATCGGGCTGTCGAGTTGCCGTGGCCCGATGCTTCCGAGGGTTTCCGAAATGTCTTCATCGACGAGGTGTCCGCATGATCATGACCTATCTCGAAGCCATCGCCGATGCCATGCGTCAGGAAATGCGTCGCGACCCATCCGTATTCATGATCGGTGAAGATATTGGCACGTATGGTGGCGCCTTCAAGCTCACCAAGGGCTTCCTTGACGAATTCGGTCCCGGACGCATCATGGATGCTCCCATTTCCGAAGCTGCCATTATCGGTGCTGCCATTGGTGCGTCGCTGAATGGCATGCGGCCCATCGCCGAAATGCAATTCATTGACTTCATTACCAACGGATTCAACCAATTGGTGACCGTTGCCGGTACCACCGCCTATCGGTGGGGACTGCCCGTGCCAATGGTCGTCCGTGGGCCCAGTGGTGGAGGCGTTGGTGGTAATCCCTTCCACAGCCGCGATCCGGAGAACTGGTTTGTCCATGCAACGGGGCTGAAAGTCGTCTGTCCAGCATTCCCAGCCGATGCCAAGGGCCTGATGACGGCTTCCATTCGCGACAACAATCCTGTGATCTTCTTTGAACACAAAGGACTGTATCGCAAGATCAAGGAAGACGTTCCGGAAGGGGAATACGTCGTCCCTCTTGGCCAAGCCAATGTCGTACGCCCTGGAAAACACGTCTCCGTCATCTGCTACGGCAGTGCCGTCCATATGGCCCTAGCTGCTGCCGATACGCTGTCGGCAGATGGTGTGGACGTCGAAGTGGTGGACATCCGAACGCTGGTTCCTTTTGACGAAGAGACAGTCCTGGCAAGCGTTCGCAAAACAGGACGCGCCGTGGTTGCCCATGAAGCCGTTCTTACCGGCGGCTTTGGGGGAGAAATTGTTGCCCGGATAACGGAAAAAGCCTTCCGATATCTTGACGCTCCGGTGGTACGCGTTGCGGCCTTTGACTCTCCGACGCCATTTGCGCCTACACTTGAGGCAGCCGTACTGCCCAATGCAGAAAAGCTCGGCCAGGCAATCCGAAATGTGGTAGCATTCTGACGAACATCCATGAGGACAAAAAAAGCCCGGCACAGGCCGGGCTTTTCCGTATTATTGGCACGGTTTCCATCACGATCAAATCGAACTATGCCTCGTGTTCTATTTCGCGTTTCTTATGCCATCCCGGATGGCAAGCGTGCCGACTATCTGGCCCTGGTAGAGAAGCTTCGCCGCCACTATGCAGGTTCCGATGTACAGTATGCGGTGTTCGCAGATCAACATCGGCACAATCACTTCCAGGAAGTAACGATCTATCCAACGGTTGAAGCCTACGAGGCATCCGATGATCCCGCTACGATCGGGGAAGCCGCTTCGGCAGTCATCGAGCAGATCGCCACTCTTGCCCTGGACGTTCAGTATAGCGTCGCCACGGAAGTGTAAGGTCATTCACGGGTCCGAAGCTTTCCTGCATCGATAGCCAATGCCTGTATGATTCCTCGTCTTCACCATGTGGAAGTGTTCACTGAGCAACACGTATCCCATGTGCAGTCTTTGGCTACGGAGTTGTATGGATTTGCATCTATCGACGTCAACGGCCAAGTTCACAATCCCCGGCGGGATCTGCTCTTCAAGTTCCTGGCGCGGCATCACCGGCAGAATAGGGAGAAAATTGACGGGGCCTCCCTTCGTAACCTCTTACTGTTTCGCTATGATGCCATTGGCGACTACATCGTATCGTCGCCCATTCTTCGTTGGCTGAAGGCAGCCGTGCCCGAGTGTGCGATTGACGTGATATCGTCGTACCGCAACCATGCGATTGTCTCCTCCGATCCTTTCGTACGGAGTGCCATTCCCATAAACCCTGTCCATGGCTTCCGTCCGTCATGGTTCCGCGTTCGTCAGCAGTCCCGAGCGGTTCCTTACGACGCCGTACTCGCCGTCGTGTTCACGCGCATGTCCAAGGCTGGCATCCTCACATCCATGGTGAGCGGTCATCCGCGCACCGTTACGGTCAGGCATCACGACAGAGCCCATATCTATGGTCGATTGTTTGATTTACAAGTGCCGCATCGGCTGCCCGAGCATTGGGCCGTGACGATGCAGCGCATCGTGCTTGATACCATTGTGCCCGTGGAACGTGCACCGCAGGAATCCCTGAGGCCCTATATCAGCATCCAGGCTTCGGCCGCAGAACGGGTGGCCACGTTTTGCGCTGAGCGTTCGATCCGGTGGAATAGTCCTCCATCACGGGACGTTCTAGCGCCCTCGGGAAGTCTGCCTCCAACCACGGCGGGAGCGCCGTACATCCTCGTCAACGTGGCTGCATATTCGCCCAATCGCAATTGGTCGGCCGAAGACTGCTCGGCGGCTTTGGAACTGGTGTCCGAGGCATTGCCAGGTCACGAACTTGTGGTGACGTGTCCGCCGGGTGTGGATGACATCATCCATCGCATCCAAGCCAACTGGCGGCGTGCAAAACCCTTGCACGTCTGGCGTGGTGGTTTGCCCGAGTTGTTCGCCGTTGTTGCTGGTGCCAGCATGGTCATCACACCGGACACGGCCCTGGTTCATATCGCGGCTGCCGCCGAAGTCCCCTGCGTCGTTCTGTTTGCCGAACTCATCAAGGTTGCCGAGTGGTATCCGTATGGCGTACCGTTTCGTGCAGTGCTCAGCAACGATCCGGAATCCCTCGCTGCCATTCCGGCGGCGACGATTGCCGATGCTGCCGCCGACCTGTGGCGTCAAGGAACCGTTCATGGCTGATACGTTCCTCAAGTCCGTCGAAATCGGCATGCGGCGCGTCTTCAATCACGTGATTGGTGCCGCGGCAACGCCCGTCCTTGTTGACGATGGTGCCAAGGCCCCCTTCCTGCCGGAACCACCGAGGATTCTCTTCCTACGGCAGGATCGAATAGGAGACGTCCTTGTAAGCATTCCTCTCATCCGCGCTGTACGGCAGCGATATCCCGATGCTCATATCGGTATCGTCCTTGGCACGAACAACAACACCGTCGCCCATGCGCTCCGTCCGTGGGTGGATACCTTCCATACCTATCGGAAGGGGGCCTTGGCACTCGTTCGCTTACGCTCCGAACTGCGTTCCGGCCGCTACGATGTGGTTGTGGACCTCATGGACAATCCATCAACGACGTCGGCTCTGCTCATGTGGGCGTCGGCTGCGCCACGCCGTTTCGGCATCGACAAAACCAATCGCGGCGCATACTCCCATGTCGTACCCCTGTTGGACAGGTCAAGCGTCCATATTGTGGATCGACTGATGATGTTGATGCTTGCCTTTGGCGCCTCAGTGGACGAATGGGACAGACATCTTGAGTATCGGCTTACGGAGGCAGATCGGGACGCGGCGCTGCGCTCTGTACCCGAGTCCGGACGCCCAAAACTCATCGTGAATATCACCGGAAGCGATCCCTCGCGGATCTACGACGACGAGGCCACGATCCGCGTGCTCCGCTCATTGGCCCATGAAGAAGGGCTATGGGATTGCTACGTTGCCTGTGCGCCCCATCACGGTGACCGCCAGAGGCGTATCTGCCAGGAGACGGGATGGAAGGCCATTCCAGCGGTAGCTTCCTTCCATGAATATGCCTGCATCATTAGCCGTGCGAACCTCGTCTGGACGCCCGATACGTCCACCGTGCACCTTGCTGCAGCCTTTGGTATCCCGTCCGTTGTGCTCTTCGTACACAGCAATCCCAATCTTCTGCCGTGGACGCCATATGCCACCCAGCACATAGCCCTAACCGATACCATGGCCATCTCCAACATTGGATGGGAACACGTCGCATCTTCCCTGCGAACGCTCATGCACCAAGTACTGGCAAAGGCCAGTTGATTTCGTACTTTTGACGCATTCGGCCGCGGGCCATCATCACAACACAGCAGCATGCACTTCGAACGTCGCACCCATACCTGCGGCGAGCTCCGACCGGAGCACGCCGGCACTTCGATTATTCTCAACGGATGGATCAATGCACGCCGTGACTACGGCGGAATCACATTCATAGACGTGCGTGACCGGTATGGCATTACGCAGGTTGTCATTCAGCCGGATACGCATCCTGAGGTAGCCGAACGGGCAAAAGCCTTGCGCGGCGAATGGGTACTGTGGATTCGCGGCCGCGTGCGCATGCGCGAGAATCCAAACCCCAAAATTCCCACGGGACTGATCGAATGCGTGGTGGAGGACTTCGGCGTTATCAATGAATCTGCCGTGCCACCATTCGAGATCGTGGAGGACTCCCAGACGAACGAGGAGCTTCGGCTGCAGTACCGGTATCTTGACCTGCGGCGGCCCGACCTACAGCGCAATTTCCTTGTTCGCAATCATCTGTATCGCATTACGCACGACTTCTTTGCTCGCGAACAGTTCGTCGAAGTAGAAACACCGGTCCTGACGAAGTCAACACCAGAAGGTGCACGCGACTTTCTGGTGCCCTCGCGCATCAACAAAGGCCGTTTTTATGCGCTGCCGCAATCTCCACAACTGTTCAAGCAGTTGCTGATGGTGGCAGGTTTTGACCGCTACATGCAGATCGTCAAGTGTTTTCGCGACGAGGATCTGCGTGCGGATCGCCAACCGGAATTCACGCAGATCGACGTGGAGATGTCCTTCGTTGGACAGGAGGACATCATCGCCCTCACGGAGCGTTTCATCGCGAGGGTCTGGAAGGAGATTCTTGACGTGGAGGTAGCGACCCCCTTTGTACGCCACACGTTCCACCATGCCATGAACACCTACGGTAGCGACAAGCCGGACCTACGATATGGGCTGGAGCTACGGGACTGCACCGCGGCCGTTGCTGGAAGTGCATTCCAGCTCTTCGCCGACACGGCAGCGGCCAATGGAACCGTGAAGGCTCTTGTAATTCCTGGCTGTGCAGGGTATTCACGGAAGCAGATGGACGAGCTTACGGACCATGCCCGAAAGTATGGCGCCAAGGGTCTGCCGTGGTTGCGGATGTCTGGCGGTGAACCTGGCGGTTCCATCGCCAAGGCCCTTGGTGATGAGGCGGCACGCCAGCTGCTCGGATCGCTCGAAGCAACCGATGGTGACCTTGTGCTCTTCGCAGCGGGTGAATGGGAGCGTGTATGTTTGATCTTGGGTGCACTTCGTACTGAAATGGCTCGCCGTACGGGTATTCTGGAATCGGTTGCCGGAACGTATTCCTTCAGTTGGGTTACGGAGTTTCCGCTTCTGGAGTACGCGGAGGAAGAATCACGATGGATTGCGCGCCACCACCCATTTACGGCGCCCATGGTGGAGGATATTCCGTTGTTGGATGGAAATCCGCACGGCGCTCGCGCGATAGCTCATGACCTTGTTATCAATGGCTACGAAGCCGCAGGTGGATCCATTCGAATCCATAAGAATGATGTCCAACAAAAAATGTTCGGATTATTGGGCTTCAGTCCCGAAGAAGCCATGGCAAAATTCGGATTTCTCCTTCAAGCCCTCCAATATGGTGCACCACCGCATGGAGGCATCGCGTTTGGGTTTGACCGTCTGGTGATGTTGTTGGTTGGGAATGACAATATCCGGGATGTCATTGCCTTTCCAAAGACCACCAGCGGTTTGTCGCTGATGGACGAATGTCCGTCGGCCGTGGAACCTTCACAGCTGCACACCTTGGGAATCGACCTTCTGCCGCAAACATCATGATGCATCGACGTTCCTTCCTTTCCCTCGTTCTTGCTGGTTGTTTCTCCGTGCCATCTCTGGCCCAGAACTTGCGCAAGAGCAGAAAAAAGAATTCCGATACCACGGCTACGTCCCGCTATATCTTTAGCCAAGCAGGGAAACAGGCCCAACAGCTCCGTTGGGATGAACTTCCTATTGGTGAACTGATGGGCAAATTGGGAATCCTATTGCAGGGAACACCCTATGTAGGAGGCACACTCGAGGGCGATGGTCCGGAGATATGCCGTATCGACCTGACGGGCTTGGACTGTGTAACGTTCTTCGAGAACGTGCTCTGTATGGCGCGTATCCTTCAGAAGCATAAAGGCAAGGCGCCTACGTGGAATGAATTCGTAAACGAGATTACATTTACGCGGTACCGCGATGGAAAGCTCGCCGACTATACCTCGCGTTTGCACTATACGTCGGAGTGGATTGCGGACAATGTCCGAAAGACCGTTGTGGAGGATATCACGCCATCATTGGGTGGTGTTGATTTTCCGCTGTCGGTTGGGTTTATGTCGGCAAATCCGAAGTACTATAAGCCACTGGCCAATGATGAAGTTCTTCGCGAACGTATGGCTGGGATTGAGAGTCGGATCAATTCCACAAAACGCACCTACGTTCCGAAATCTTCGGTAGCAATGATCGAGGACCGCTTGAACACAGGGGATATCGTTTGTATTACCACCAATAAAACTGGACTTGA
>JALOMA010000095.1 GCA_025455735.1 Candidatus Kapaibacterium sp. | reverse complement strand
ATTGGTGATCGACCACCAACTCCGGGTACCTGAAATGTCAGGTCCTTCATGATGGTGTCGGCATAGGCATGTCCAAACTCGACCTTGATACGCTCTGCCTCCATGTTGCGGATATGCAAAAGCGCCATGATATCGTCTGTTACCTTCTGTCCAGCAATGCTGAAAATCGACGTTGACCGAAGAATGCCATCCTTGAAGATCGCAATATCAGTGGTTCCTCCACCGATGTCAACCAGGGCTACGCCTATTTCGCGCTCCCCTTCGTCAAGGACAGCCAGGCCCGATGCAAGAGGTTGGAGAACGATGTGATCAACATCTAGGCCTGCCCGTTCAGCACACCGAGTCATATTGTCGGCAGCCGTTATCAACCCTGTGATGATGAGAACATTAGCTTCCAATCGGATACCACTCATCCCAACAGGATCCGTGATACCGCCTTGGCCGTCAATGATGAACTCTTGGGGAATGACGTGGAGAATCCGTCTGTCAGGTCCAATGGAGACACGACGAACGTCATCCAGCATGCGCTGAACATCATCGAAGGAAATCTCCCTTGTGGGAGATGAAACCGTTACAATGCCGCGAGTTGTGAGACTTTGGACATGGTCACCGGCAATACCAATGTGTACCCTGCCAATCCGGATCCCGCTTTGTGCCTCCGCTTGGTCAACAGCAGATCGAATCGCATCTGCGGTTTTGGAGATGTTGGTCACAACACCGCGTTTCAACCCATCGCTAGGGGCAGTTCCCTTGCCAAGGATTTCAATCCTGCGCGAGCGCGCGTCCGTAGACGCGACGACTGCCACGGCCTTGGTCGTACCGATATCCAAGCCTACATGGATGGTTTGTGTGTCGGTCATGCGCTAGTCGATGCTCCATTGCCTTTGTATCGGACAATGACCTGGCGATCCCATCGTAGATCAAACTCCGCTACTGAACGCACATCCAATGACGCTCGCATTGTGGTCCAGAAAACGCTCATTTTGCGCAGGACCTCTTCTGGGTGGGCGACGTCCGACGCTGCAACCCGCCACCATAAGCCGTCCGTGAGAATGAGTACGTCACCAGACTGCCGTTCTCGTCGAACTTCACTGATGCTCTGTCTCAAATTGGCGTCGAAAATGTCCGATACTGCGTTCACAATTCCAATTACACGCTTCAAGTCATGCCGTTCATGGCTTACGTCGAGCCCTGTAACAAGCGGAACGTTATGGCCAGACCGAACTGGCGCTCCAGGCAACACCGCTCCAGTACCATCAACGTACCGCAGCTCTCCGCCGTCGATTACAACATGGGCTACAGGTTCACGCTCAACCACGTCAACAACCAGGGAACGCGTTCCGGACATATACACGGATGCTTGCCGGATATAGGGCAGACGTTCCACGAACGTGCGCACGTCAGCGAAAGAAAGCTCGTCAACACGACGTTCCATGAGCGTATCAACGACGCTACGCACAGCGCTTTCGCTGAGCGTACTCGCTCCGCGAACGTCAATACGCCCGATTACCTGACGCTCCTGCCAATGCGTGGCAACGAGCGCCAGGAACCCGACTCCGAGGAGAACAACTGTCAACGCTGGACCTCTGCCCACCGATGATCGCTCTTCCCCAGTGCTTCCTCTCACCAACACTGCATGCCTCCAACGTGGAAAACTGCGGCGTTATTCACAGTAATGTGGATAACTCCACGTTTGGCCGCTGTTTGCGGTCCCCCCGCTGCTCAGGGGGCTGCTCTTTATCCCAGCATTCTGCAAGGAGTTAGAGCACGTGCAAAACTAGGTTGTGGGGGCCCTTGTGTCAAGTAAGAAGGGGGACAGTAATACCAACATCTCGCATTACTTATCCACACACAGTGCAAAACTATCGGCAGCAGGGGATGTTTACTGGTCAAACCACCCTGGATCATGGAATGGGATCACGAAAGTGATCGTGTTCGCCCTCCGTCCACCAGGATACTTGTGCCCGTTATGTACGAGGCCGCTGGAGAGGCCAAGAACCCAACTGCCGAAGCAATCTCCTCGGGAGCTGCGAAGCGTCCCAACGGAATTTCTTCCTGTAGTCGTCGCGCTACCTCTTCCACGGTCGATTGCTCTACTTGGGCCTTGCGCTCAACAATCGCTGCGAGCCGTTCCGTTGATGTCGCACCTGGTAAAACGTTGTTCACGGTAATCCCATACGGTGCAAGCTCCGTCGCAACTGTTTTGGCCCAACTCGCCATTGCCCCCCGTATCGTATTACTGACGCCAAGACCTTCGATCGGCTGCTTCACACTTGTGGATATGATGTTAATTATTCGACCCCACCGGTCCACTGTCATTTTTCCACGTAGAATTTGGAGCAATGAGTGGGCATAAAGTACATGATTTTCAAATGCTTGCATCAGTTGGCCAACAGTACTTTCCCCCAGTTGTCCACCAGCTGGACCGGCAGTGTTATTGACAAGGATGTGGAAGCCGCCATGATTATTCACATGGTTTTCCACGGCTTTCAATGTTTCTGGAAGGGAGTCGGATGCCACGATATAGGTGTGGCCGTTGGGATAGGAGTGCTCGAGGGCAGCCACAACGTTGTAGAGGGTGTCTTCTGTTCGGGCCAGCACTGTAACCTGTGCCCCCATTGATGCCAATATGGCGGCACTTGCCTTTCCGATTCCTTTGCTACCACCACATACGAGGGCGGTTTTTCCTGACAGGTCGAGGTTGAGCAATGTCTGGTTCATGTGTTCTTGTCGTTGGTTCATTCTGACAATCGTCGCTGACGGATGTCTTGGTGGTACAAACCTGGTAGTGCTAGCTTTGCCAAGACACAAACCTACCAAACACAACTGGAGCTCCCTATGGCTGTGGTACCTCCCATCAACTTCACGGCATGGATAGAAGAACATCGACATCTTCTGAAACCACCGGTTGGCAATCGTAAGGTCTATGAAGACACGGACTTCATCGTCATGGTAGTGGGTGGTCCCAATGCACGAAAGGACTATCACTACAACGAAGGAGAAGAGTTTTTCTATCAACTGGAGGGCGATATCACTGTAAAAATCATTGATGAGGGAGTGCCTAAGGATGTCCATATTCGCCAAGGAGACATCTTCCTCCTCCCACCACGGACACCACATTCCCCCCAACGGCCAGCCGATACTGTCGGGCTTGTCATCGAACGTAAGCGCAGTCCCGAGGAACTTGATGCTTTCATGTGGTTCTGTGAAACATGTGGAACGAAACTCTACGAGGAGTTCCTTCCACTAAAGGACATCGTTACACAGCTGCCTCCATTGTTCGCGCGATACTGGTCCACGATGGAATATCGTACCTGCAAACAATGCGGCACGATCATGCAACCACCTGCTCAATCCTAGTTCGCCATGCTGAAAATTGACTGCCATGCCCACATCCTGCCTGAAACATGGCCCTCCCTGAAGGAACGCTATGGCTATGGAGGCTGGATCCAACTTGAGCACTATGCTCCTGGACGTGCTCGCATGATGCGCGACGATGGCACGTTCTTTCGTGACATCGACGCTTCCTGCTGGGATCCAGAAACCATCATCCGGGATATGGACGCGCACCACGTTGACGTCATGGTGCTCTGTACCGTTCCTGTGCTCTTTTCATACTGGGCCCCCCCATCTGATGCACTTGATTGGTCTCGCATACTGAACGATCATCTCGCTGGTGTCGTTGCGTCACATCCCAAACGCTTCATCGGCCTCGGTACGGTGCCTCTTCAAGACGTCGACTTTGCCATCAAGGAGCTTCGGCGATGCATTAGGGAACTCGGCATGCCCGGCGTGGAGATTGGCACCAATGTTAATGGCCGCAATCTTGATGACAAAGCCCTCTTCCCCTTCTGGGAAGCAGCTCAAGAGCTTGGAGCAGCCATCTTCGTCCATCCGTGGGAAATGTTGGGGGCCGATCGTACCCAACGATACTTCCAACAGTGGCTCGTAGGCATGCCAGCAGAAACGACACTCGCCGTTACATCGATGATCTTTGGAGGCATCTTTGACACATTTCCGAAACTGCGAGTCATGTTTTCGCACGCAGGTGGTGCATTCCCATTCACACTGGGACGTATTTCCCACGGGTTCTCAGCGCGACCTGATCTCTGTAACGTCAATCGAATCCAAGATCCGGCGCAATACATCGGGAAGTTCTGGGTTGACTCCATAACCCACAACGCTGATGCCCTGCGATTCTTGCTTGCGCTTATCGGCCCTGAACGGATTGCCTACGGTACAGACTATCCATTTCCCCTTGGCGACCTCGAACACGGCAGATTCATTGAAGAAATGCAGGATGTGTCCGATGCCGTCAAACAACAGTTGTTTGCCGATTCCGTCCTTCGTTTTCTCCAACGCGATGCAACGGAATTCCAGCGCCCAACACCGAAGTCGTTACCTGACGATAACGTCGTCTTTGAGTAGGTGTGACATATCAAGGAATCGAGTGTCGTTGCAAGGAAACCTCCCCAGACCTATTCGTCGGAACCAAAAAATGCTATAACTTTGCGCTGCCCACGGAGGGCTCGCATAATGGTATTGCAGCTGTCTTGAAAACAGCCGGGCGAAAGCCTGTGGGGGTTCGAGTCCCTCGCCCTCCGCTCTTTTTGTCACCTTCGTTAGGACTTCGTTTATGAAGAATTTTGCTGCTATTGCCCTTGTAGCAGGCCTCAGCTTAGGCACGATCGCCTGCTCCGATGACAAAGACGACAACGGCACCAATCCTACACCGACCCCCACGTCCGATCGCTATCTTGTGACCACGGCAGGGAGTAGCTGGATTACGTCCGACACGACGTTCCCAGCCGACGATGCCGAATCACCATCCTATGATGGATCTGATTCCGTCGTTGCCCTTGCTGCAATTACGAAACTTGGCAAGTCCTGTACGCCATTTGTTGCATATCGCGAAGGCATTGCTACCGATACGACGTTTATGTACACGGAGAACGGCAAAGTTTTTCTGTACCAGAATCTCAATGGCTTCGATGCTCCCATCGTCGAAGGCTTCACGATCACGAATGTAGGCCTCGGTGAACACTGGGTGCAAGTCGCGGACCAAAACGCCACTGGTGATTGGACTGCCTTAGAGCGCACAAGCAACGACCTGACCGTCCAGTATGGTCAGTTCCCCCTCACAGGCAAAGCTTCGATTACGATTCGTGGCAGAAAGACGGGCACGGGAACGATGACGATCAACAATACATCGGTCGCCACAGCATCGTACGGAATCACGGCTACGTTACGCTTTGAAATCGCCAATCCGCTTAATCCCGCGACTCCAATCGTTGCAACCATTCCCCTGTCTGGAAGCTACGTGTTTGGAAAGAACGTTGGCCTTGTCCAAACTGCAACCCCAGCACAAACAGTTGTCGTTTCTGGAACCCCGACAGGCAACCAAGAGGTTGACCTTGATGGTTCTTCCTCGACGGTCGTCAGGTACACAATCGCCAACTAAGCAAGTACATCCCCAACAAAAGGCGCTCCTCGGAGCGCCTTTTTTTTTGCCCAAATGTAACCAGTCCCCATGACGTGCCTCCCATTCGTCAGGTACGGTTGATGTATTGTTGCACAAGGGCCAAACGCCATGATTGAACCGCGTCCTCCGGAGAACAAACAGGAGCTCTTTATGGCTCTGTTTACTCCACTCCAATCACGCCTTGAACGGTACATCGTTCAGCTTGTTGGCAACCGTGAAGATGCCACGGATGTCCTTCAGGATACCGTTCTGGCTGCCTGGCAGCACTTTGACACCCTTCGAGACAATTCATCCTTTGGCGCATATGTATACACGATTGCGTCCAACATGGTCAAACGGCGCCATCGTAAGGCAAAATTGTTTGCCCGCTGGAATGATGAATACGATGAAACACTTGAAGCTGCAACACCATCTCCGGAACGGAGCGTTGATATAGCCCTCATCAAAAGTGCCCTTGCAGAATTACCCCTGGCTGCCCGGGAGGCAATTCTCCTGCATGACCTTCAAGGTCTTTCAATTGAAGAGGTTCGCAAGATTCAGGGCGGAACTATCTCCGCAGTTAAAGTACGGCTAATGAGAGCTCGGCGCCAATTGGCAAAGAAGCTCGGCGTGGACTCCACCCCTTCTCCTTCACTATCTCCCGTTTTGGAACAATGAACGGTACCGACATGCGAAATCCCACTCCGCCACGTGACGTCCGGTCGGCCATTCAACGCCTCCACGACGACACGCATGAACCACTCATGTCCACAAAGGACATTGCCAACTTGATTGCTTCAAGTCCCCAAACTCCTTCTACACCTCGCTCAATAACACAACCTTCGTCAAGCGTTCTTCCTCTTCTTGCCATAGCCGGAGCAAGTGCATCCGCCATTGCTGCTGCCGCGCTTCTCTTTGTATCGTCTACAAATCAGGTCGAGGTTCTGCCATCGTCGCCATCGGCGGATATCGTCGAACGGCACAGCTCAAACTCTTCCCCAGCGGTCGTGTCTGTTCCTTCGCAAACCTCCGCGTCCACACCCCTACCAACGACACCTTCCGAACCACTCCTCGGTACATGGTCCGCAAATGATCGGGCCCTGGCCGCACTCGGAGTTACGCGTTCAGCGAGCAGACTGACCTACGTCGAAGGAAATACACTGGTTTCCGTTCGGACCTCCGGCATTGTCTCTCAAGAAGCCAAACAACCGTCAAATAGTATCGCCCCACGGTTTGTTTCTCTGTATCATGGCTCTCAACTGGCTTTTTCGTGGTTCGACCGTCGGAAAACCAGACAAAAAGACATCCCGCAACATCCCCCAACCGAAACTTCACAACAACGGTTGTCCAATCGTTCGTTGATGGTGGGTTCGGTCAACGACATGATTTGCGTTCGCGTAGACCTGTCCGACCAGTCGAACACCTTCTTCCCCACGGCAACCGCCTTGCTATGGTATGATCCTTTGCCAGAAGTCCTGGAAGCACTTCCAGATAGCCTTCGCCCAACAGGCAACCAAACGCCGTCCACCAACCAACAGCTGGTAGAACGACGCACGACATCGGATGTCGTGCTCGAAAGTTCCGTCTACCCCAATCCAACGACCACGTTAAAGGCCACGTTAGCCCTCACGCTACAACAACCTTCACTAGCGACCATCGAAGCGTTTGATGTATTGGGCAACAAACTAGCGACGATACAGACGGATGTGTACCTGGACAATGGACGTCATGAGATTCCCATCGGGCTTGATCCGTCGTCGCCATCCGGTATTGTCATCCTCGTCGTCAGCTTTACTGCTCATGAAGATCGCATCATTCACCGTTTGCTCATTCAGCGATAGACGGAGGGACCCATGAAAACCATACTCCTAACGGCCCTGTTGACCACGGTTTGGGTAGCAGCAATGACTGTTTCCAACAATCTACCCTCGAAACAAGAAAAACCACAGCGACTTGGCGTCTTCGTCTCCGATTCATTGGGCAAACAAACGGCTTTGTCCATTCAAACCATGCGTGTGAATGCCGAAGTTGTCGGCTCGGTAGCTCGCACAACCATCGACATGGTTGTGTATAACCCATTGAATGTCATCCAGGAAGGTGAGTTTTCCTTCCCGCTATCTGATGGTCAGTCCGTTGCCCGCTTCGCTCTCGACATACATGGCATGCTCCGCGATGCCAGCGTTGTTTCTAAATCGAAGGGACGCGAAACCTTCGAAGCCATCACACGCCGTCGTGTTGATCCCGCATTGCTGGAGTGGACGCGCGACAATAGTTTTCGCACGAGAATTTATCCGATTCCCGCCAAAGGAACGCGTCGAATCCTGATTGCCGTAGAGCAACCGTTGTCATCAGGCGACCATGGCATCCAGTATCGGCTTCCCATGTATTCGCCTGATCTGATTGATACGTTTGAATTGACTGCCACTGTCGAAGGCCTGACGACCGTCCCCAGCCTTACCGGTGGGTCAGGCGATACAATACCATTCAGCGCTTTTGGCCGAACATTTACCGCTAATCTTAAGCGAACAGCAGTCCAGCTCACCGAGCCATTCAGCATTGATATCCCGCTGCAGCACAACCTACGGTTTTCGGCCATTGGCTCACGGAACTCGGCCGATACCAGTGCTCCATACGCAGCCGTCTTTGCTATGGTGCCCGCTGAGTCGGGCCAACGCCCCCTTCCAAACGATGTGATGATTGTGTGGGATGCTTCCCTCAGCGCTACAACACGCGATTCGTCGAGAGAACACGCGTTTGTTGATGCTCTCGCACGTGCCCTTCCAACAACAACATTTCATGTAATTGCTGTCGCGGATACTATTGTCGACCAATTCGCGTTGACACCTTCATCGGCAAGCAAAGGCGGACTGTACAAGCGACTTCGTGCCATTCCCCGCGATGGGGCCAGTGCGCTTGGAGTAATACCCTTTGATAGGCCACGTGGAGACATAACAGTCTATATCGGCGATGGAATTTCCACGATCGGAACGCACATCCCAAAGCGATCTCCTGTTCCTGTGTATGCTGTGACCGCTTCCTCACGCTCAGATCACGATGTACTCTCTGGAATTGCCGAATCCAGTGGTGGCAAAAAAATCGACTTGATGTCAGCATCAGTCGACGAAGCCATTGCTTCCATCACGATGGAGCGCCGAACCATTACCTCCATACGGACCATCGACGGTGCTTTCGAAGACATTCGTCCGAAGGGAAACATTGTGGTGAATGGTCTGGTGACCATCGCAGGAATCCTACGGTCTGCGTCTGCCACCATTGTTCTGGAAAGCTCCCTTGGTGGAAGGAATGTTCGCAGTGACACTATTTCGATAGACGCCCAGTCCTATCGTGATTCATCTGGTATGATTGCCAGATTGTGGGCCCTTCGTGAACTGCAGGAGCTCTCCCAACAACGCGAGCGAAATGCCGATAACATCAAGATGTTGGGTCTGCAATTCAGTCTGGTAACGTCACAGACATCGCTTATCGTACTCGAGACTCTCCAAGACTATGTTCGATACGATATTCAGCCTCCCGATACGGAGCCAGCCTTGCAGGCCGCATGGAAACAACGAATAGAACATGAACGCATGCAAAAGGCCCTTGCCTTGCAAAACCACCGTAGCATGCTTACAAACTACCTGAATTCCTTTCGACTGGAAATGCACGTTGCCAACGTTCACGGTGCAATTGCCAACGCTCCGAAACAACCCAAAACATACTCAAGACAAGGTGCTGCTCGTAAGGAGAACTCCAGAGATCAGTCCGACATAGCTGCGCAGCGCCCCGACACGTTCGAGCTCCTGGAACGATCCACGGCGTTAGGCAAGGAAATAGCAACGTCCGACGTACTCGTAGCAAATCCCTCCACCGTACCCCTGACATACTCCAACACCATCATCAGACCTGACGTCCAATCGCAACTTACGCACGATGCACTTGCTGCCCCTACGGTGCATGGAGGCGATCTCCCCGTGAACAGAGGCTCTACACTGAACGGTGCTGCACTTAACGAGACGATGACTCTTGTTGGGCGTCAAGCCGGCAAACAGGTGAGTAGTAATGGAATACAGATGAGTAGTAATGAAATGCAGATTCGCGGATCCCGAACAACGCAATCGCAGCTACTCGTAGACGGCCTGGTAGTTACCGATCAGTTTACTGGTGGACTTGGGAATTCCAACAATCGAG
>JALOMA010000094.1 GCA_025455735.1 Candidatus Kapaibacterium sp. | reverse complement strand
GAACGATAGGCAAGGCCCCCTTCACAATGAATAAGAACACCAACGAATTGGTAATGGTATGACAGATCCTCGTGTTGCCCAACCACGCAAGAAGAAGCGGAAAAACAGGCTCCCGCTCCTCATTCTTTTGACGCTACTCCTCGTTGGTGTAACGGCACTGGTACTTTTTGTCGTGACAAAGAAGGACGGCCCCGTACTCGTAAGTGTAGAGCCGGTTTCGCGCCATACGATAACCCAGACGGTCTCGGCCATTGGGAAAATCAATCCAGAATATCAAGTAAAAATCTCGTCCGAAGCCAGTGGCGAGATCATCTATCTTGGTGTCCGGGACGGTGATACGGTTTCATCGGGCCAACTCCTGGTCCGAATCCAACCAGATATTGTCCAAACACAAGTAGACCAATTCCGCGCAGGTACCGATGCAGCAAAATCATTGATTGCCGTGCAGGACGCCGAAGTAGAACGCACGCAGGCGAATTTGAAACGTATCGAAGACCTGTACCAGAAGAACTTTGCATCACGCGAAGAATTCGACCAGGCTACGGCCCAGTATCGATCAGCAGTTAATAGACTAGCGAGTGCCAAAGCGGATTACATTCGCAGTCAGGGTGCCTTGAAACAAACCGTGGCGTCGGCATCCCGAACAACGATTGCGGCTCCCATGAGCGGCGTAGTAACATATCTAGCGGTAGAAAAAGGAGAAAAGGTTGTTGGCACGGCCCAAATGCAGGGTACGGAAATCATGCGTATCGCCGATCTGAATATCATTAACGCATGGGTAGACGTCGATGAAAATGATGTTGCCTTGATTTCGCTGGGCGATACGGCCCGCATTCGTGTTGATGCCCTCAAGGACGAGGTCTTTCGAGGTGTTGTCTATGAAGTGGGCCATAGTGCACGCATTGCCGCTCAAGGAACGCAGAATGAAGTTGTTAGCTTCCAGGTAAAAATTCGCCTCGTTGACAAAAGTCCGAAGCTGCGTCCCGGAATGTCCTGTTCCGTGGACATCGAAACGGAAACACATGCAAACGTGCTCGCTGTCCCCATCCAGGCCGTTAGTGTCCGCCAGGATGCGGGGTTGCAGTCGGATCTTGTGGACACCAAAAAAGCCACCAAACGCGGCGACGACCGCACCCAGGATAGTCGCCCACCGTCCATCGTTTGGGTAACGAATGGCACCTCCGTCCGTCAGCGGACGGTTCAAACGGGTATTAGTGATGCTGGATTTATTGAGATCATCAGCGGCCTGAAGGACAAGGATCGCGTTGTTGTTGGGCCCTATCAGGCCGTCAGCAAGCTCCTTAAGGATGGTCAGGCTGTCAAGATCGAAAACGCCAAGTCGCGCAAAGAGCGATTCAAGGCTATGCGCGAGCAATAGGGACAACCATGGCAGAAGCCCGCATAATTATTGACATTGCGCATATCTCCAAGGTCTATACCATGGGAGAAGAGCAGGTCCATGCATTGCGTGATGTATCGCTCCAAATTCGTGCTGGAGAATATGTTGCATTGATGGGACCTTCGGGCTCCGGAAAGTCCACGCTTATGAATATGTTGGGATGTTTGGACACACCGTCATCCGGACATTATTCATTCGACGGCGAAGATGTTTCAACGATGGATGACGATGATTTGGCTGCAATCCGCAACCGGGACATTGGTTTTGTTTTTCAAACGTTCAACTTGTTACCTCGGGCTTCTGCGCTGCGGAACGTAGAGCTACCACTTGTGTACGCCGGTGTTGGTGCTTCGGAACGCGAGCGCCGTGCCGAAGAAGCACTCGAGAATGTGGGGCTGGGTGAGCGGATGCATCATCGGCCGAACGAACTCAGTGGTGGCCAACGCCAGCGTGTGGCTATTGCGCGAGCACTGGTCACGAATCCGAGCATTATCCTGGCCGACGAGCCTACGGGTAATCTTGATTCGCGTACTGGGCAGGAAATCATGACCCTGTTTGGCAATTTGTGGCGTTCCGGTCATACCGTCATTCTTGTAACCCACGAAGAAGACATTGCCCGCCATGCACGGCGTATTGTACGCCTTCGGGACGGGCTCGTGGAATCCGATACGCCCAACACACAAACACCATGATAAGCGCAGGCGAACTCTCGGAATCCATTCGCATCGCTGTTTCGTCCTTGCGCAGCAATCTTCTCCGTGCCGTGCTCACAACGGGTGGTGTTGTTGTTGGCGTTGTTTTGGTGGTCCTCATGGGCTGGACTATTAACGGTCTTGATGCCATTTGGGAGAAAACCATTTCGATCATCGGCAAGGATATGATCTACGTTGATAAATGGGATTGGGCCGGTGGTCGCAACTGGCGCAAGCTGGAGACACGCAAGGACATTACCATGGACCAAGCCACGCTCCTGAGCTCCAGTTTGGAAAGTGCCGAGATTGCCGTTCCGTTGGTTCGCCAATGGGGTGCGTCTTTTGTACGCGAGAATCTTAGCATTCGAGGTGCCGTCATGGGAACGGTGTCTGCTTATGGCGCTACACCTGCTGCCACAACCGAAGAAGGTCGTTTCTTTACGCCTATCGAAGATGCCGAAGGAAGCAATGTCGTTGTCGTCGGCTATGCCATTGCGCGTACATTTTTCCCATCAGGTGGTGCACTGGGCCAAACAATTAAGATCAATGGTCGACCATTTCGCGTCATCGGCGTTGTTGAAAAACGCGGATTCCTGTTCATGGATTTTATCGACCAACAGGTCTTCATTCCATTGGAGGCATTTCGGTCTTCTTTGGGGCTTACCAATGTAAGCTTTAGCGTAGCCATCAAGGCTGGCAACGAACGTATGCTTGACGTCGTTCGGGACGAGGCCATTGGGCTTATGAGGAATATCCGGACGGTTCAACCAGGTGCCGACGATGATTTTTCCATCAACGAAATGAAGGCTTTTGACGCTCAGGCGGCCAACATTCGAACAGGCATTTGGATTGTTGGAATGGGTCTTACCATCCTTGCGTTTTTGGTTGGCTCCATTGGAATCATGAATATCATGTTCGTATCGGTTACCGAGCGAACCAAAGAAATTGGAATCCGTAAGGCCATTGGCGCGAAGCGAGCAACCATATTGGTGCAGTTTCTCGTGGAGAGTGCCTTGCTCTGTCTTGTTGGAGCAATTATCGCCTTCCCGTTTTCTCAGGCCATTGTGGCTTCGGCCCGCTGGCTGGCCGTTGATGTATTCGATTTTGAGGCGGCGACCGCCGTGTCGCCCTTCATTCCAATCGACTTGCTGATCGTGGCCATCGTTGTTTCCGTCATTGTTGGCCTACTTGCGGGGCTCGCCCCCGCGTGGCGTGCCTCTCGTTTGAATCCAGTGGAGGCATTGCGTTTCGAATGAACGTAGCAGAATCCATCTGGATGGCCGTCGATGCCGTTCGTGCACAGAAGCTTCGTAGCGGATTGACGCTCCTGAGTATCAGCATCGGTGTGTTCGCCATCATTGCCTCAACGAGCATAACGACGTCTCTTCAGGAGGCCGTTAGTGGACAAATGGCGAGTCTTGGCGAACACAGTTTCCTCATCCAACGAACACCTACCCTTACATTCGGAAGCTCGTGGCGCAAATACATGAAGCGCAAGCCCATATCATATCCACAAGCTCTTGAATTTAAACGGCTGATGGGGCTCGATGCAATTGTCAGCATCAGCAATACCAATCCAGGGTTTACGATAAAGGCCGGCAACGAAAGTACCGATCCGGATGTGGCACTGATTGGTATCGACGATCAGTATTTCACCGTCAATGCCGTAAGCCTCTCCGACGGACGCACGATTACGCCGCACGACGTGGACTTTCAACGCCCTGTGGCCATCATTGGCAATGACGTCATCACAAAGCTTTTCCCCTCGATCAGTGGCTCCGTCCTTGGCCGCTCCATTACCATTCGCAATCAGCTTTTTACAATTATTGGCGTGTTGGAAACAAAAGGTGGCGTCCTGGGACAAAGCCAGGACAATCGTGTTCTGATTCCGATGACGAACTTCGTCAAGTATTATACATGGGAGTGGGACCAGTCCGTCGACGTCAGCGTGCGTGCAGTTTCCCGCGACGCACTAATGTCGACCGTTGATGAAGCCATTGGCATCATGCGCGCCCTGCGCGACGTAAAACCGTGGGAAGAGAACACGTTCGAATTGGATACGAACGAGGCCCTGTCCAGCCAATTCAGTGGCTTCAGCACGGCATTACTGATAGTTGCGTGGATCAGTGGCCTTGGCGCACTTGCTGCCGCAGGCATCGGCATCATGAACATGATGCTTGTTAGTGTAAAGGAGCGCACACGGGAAATTGGTCTTCGGAAGGCATTGGGAGCTCGACGGCCGTGGATTATTCGCCAGTTCCTGGTCGAGAGTATCACACTCTGCCAGTTGGGCGGCATGGCTGGCACCATTGCCGGGGTTGGGACAGCATGGATGATCACGATGCTCTTCCGTAGTAGCGGAATGTCCGACATTACATTTGCCTTCCCATGGTCGGCAATCCTCTTCTCCGTTGTGGCATGCACGATGATCGGCCTGGGGTTCGGCATCTATCCTGCGTTCAAGGCTGCCACGCTAGATCCTATCGAAGCCCTCCGCTACGAATAACAGCCGGCTATCCTTTCGCAGTCGCTGGCCTATCTTTGTGCCATGGTAGGCCGCCTGATTGCACCCGAGATTGAAGAGTTGATCGCCGCACGCGACTTTGCGACGATCCGGGAGGTCTTTGCCGAATGGCAACCTGTGGAGCTAGCCGAACTGGTGGCCGATCTCCGCGAAGAATCCCGTGTGGTGGTCTTTCGCTTGCTTCCCAAGGATGTTGCCGCCGACACATTCTCCTACTGCGAGTTGGATACGCAGCAGGAGCTGCTCCATGACATGGCACGCGAAGACGTTGCTTCGATCCTCAACGACATGTCGGCCGATGACCGTACGCAGCTCTTCGAAGAACTGCCAGGAAACGTCGTTTCCGAACTGATCAACACGCTGAGCGCTGAAGAACGGGCTATCGCACTAAGCCTCCTGAACTATCCCGAAGACTCCGTCGGGCGACTGATGACGCCGGACTACGTCATCGTCAAACGGCACTGGAGTGTGCAGCAGGCGTTGGATCATATCCGCATTTACGGCAAGGACTCCGAGACACTCAATGTACTCTACGTGACCGAACATGGCACGCTCAAGGATGAACTCCACATCCGAGAACTCCTGCTGGCCTCCCCCGATGCACGTATTGAAGACCTGATGGACTATCGGGCCGAAGCCCTCCTAGCCTCGGACCCACAAGAGAAAGCCGTCGAAGAGTTCCGACGCCTCGACCGGTATGCCCTACCTGTTGTGGATGCGGACCGCAAGCTGCTGGGCATCATTACCCTGGACGACGTCTTGGACGTTGCCGAAGAGCAGGCCACGGAAGAAATGCAAAAATTCGGTGGTGTTCAAGCCCTCGAAGAACCATACATCGACGTCCCGCTGCTAGAGCTTGTCCGCAAGCGTGCCACATGGCTCGTGGTACTGTTCATCGGTGGATTTCTCACGGCAACCGCACTTGGCGTCTTCGCCACCCAAATCGAACAGGCCGTGATGTTGGCACTCTTGATGCCACTGATTATCTCCAGTGGCGGAAATGCGGGCTCTCAGGCAGCCACCCTCGTTGTGCGCGCCCTTGCCCTTGGTGAAGTCACCATCGCCGACTGGTGGCGCATTGTACGACGAGAAATTGCTGCTGGATTTCTTCTTGGCTGCCTGCTTGGCGTGTTGGGTTTTCTGCGCGTCGGCATATCAGCAGCCTTGGACACAGGTATTACCACGGCCACATGGCTTCTGGCAACGGTTGTCTTTCTGTCACTTATTTCCATTGTAACGGCTGGAACCATCGCTGGATCAATGCTGCCACTACTCATGAAACGCTTGGGCTTTGACCCAGCTGCCTCCAGCGCACCTTTCATTGCCACATTTTCGGATGTATTCGGCATTCTGATTTATTTCAGTATCGCCACTCTCTTACTCACTGGAGTAATTCTTTAAAGGGGCCTTGCCACCAGTTGGACAAACCACGCCGATCCCCAAGCAAGCACGAAGGTGATAACAAAGGCCAGTGTGGGCCACCGCCAACTACCCGTTTCGCGTTTCATGATTGCCATCGTACTAACGCACTGCAGGGCAAACACGTAAAAAGCAAGAATAGCAAGGCCAGTAGAAAACGGGATCGACTTGGCGAGTACGGTGCGCAGTGGCGCATCACTTTCCGTTACATCAGCGGCATAAATTTGTCCCATTACGCCCACAAACGTTTCTCGGGCAGCATACGACCCCAATATGCCAAGGGTTATCTGCCAGTCGAATCCCAAAGGAGCAAACACCGGTTGCACAGCCTTGCCAAGGCTTGCGGCATACGATTGTTCCAATTGTAAACGTTCGGCCTGCACCGCTGATACTCCCGTCGGAATGTCCGCAACAGGCAATTCCGTCAATACCCACAATCCAATGGAAAAAACCAGGATGATCGTTCCAGCCGTCTTGAGAAAGTCCTTGCTTCGGTTGACAATACTGGCCGATAAACTCCGCAAGGAAGGAAAGCGGTACGGGGGAAATTCCATCAAAAAGGTCGCCGTCCCACCCCTGAACATCGTGCGCTTCAGGACCAGGGCAACCAACAGTCCCGACAATGCACCCAGTGCATACAGGCCCGCCAATACCATACCTTGGAGGCTGAATATTCCTCCGACCGTCGAAGCAGGAATGACAGCGCCAATGAGCAACGCATAGACGGGCAGCCGCGCAGAGCACGTCATAAGCGGCGTTGCCAGAATGGTTGCCATACGATCCTTATATGACGGAATAATGCGCGCCGACATGATGCCAGGAATGGCACAGGCAAACGAACCAAGCAATGGAATGAACGAACGGCCCTGCAATCCAAATATCCCCATCACGCGGTCCACCAAAAAAGCGGCTCGGGCCATGTAGCCACTCTCTTCCAGAATTGTTACCAGGATATTCAGAATGATGATCTGTGGAAGAAAAACAACGACGCTTCCTACGCCACCAAAAAGACCTTTGACAACAAAACTCTTGAAAACACCCTCCGGCAGGGTGGCCCCAATGCTATCCTGAAGGTGTGCCACGGCCCCTTCCAAAAGGGACATGAGGGGTTCAGCCCATGTAAAAATGGACTGAAAGAACAAGAGCATGATGGCAAGGAAGACAAGGCCACCCCACAATGGGTGCAACACCACTCGGTCGATACGTTCGGTGCGCGCATCGCGACCCAATCGGCTCACGATGGCATCGGCTGTACGGACTCCCCACGTCCGCGTGTCTTCTGGTGTTTCCGTATCTGGAGGGATGCGAGGGGCAGCAGCAGAGGTTGGATCCAGGAGTACATCGCGAAGATCGCCCAGACCCAAGCCCTTCGTACCGACGACGGCAATAACCGGAACCTTTAGGATGTGGTGAAGGGCAATATCATCGAACACTCCACCGGCGGCCTTCACTTCGTCCACCATGGTAGCCGCCACGACGACAGGTTTACCTAACGTAGCTATTTCTGCCAGCAATGCCAGGCAGCGGGCGGGATCGGACCCATTAAGCACAACCAGAATGGCATCCGGATTCGGCACCGATGCATGCTGTCCCCGCAGGACATCGACAGTAAGCCGCTCGTCTTCACTGTTTGGCGTTAAGGAGTAGATGCCAGGTAGATCCAGTAGCATCACGCGGCGAGTATCGTCATGGAGTGAACCCACCATGGGTTCAACCGTTACGCCGAAGAAATTGCCAACACGCTGGTTCAAGCCCGTGAGGGCGTTGAACAGTGTGGACTTTCCGGTGTTGGGCGTCCCAACAACGGCAATGATGCGCTCAGACGGCTTCACAGGGCTCCACGAAAATGGCAACATCATGGACTGGGCGCAGGCCAATGTGGGTACGACCTACGGCAACTTCAATAGGACCATTAAACGGAGCCTTCCGCACGACGCGGATTATGGCCCCAACGGCTATGCCAAGTTCCTGAACGCGACGTACCGTTCCAGCATCACCTTCCATGTGCGCAATACGAACGGTGCTGCCGGCAGCAACGGTTTCCAATCGGTGCAAACTTGATCTCCACGATGCTTCTTTGGACAAAGTCCAAAGTTACCCAAAACGGAATCCACCCATGGCACGATTGCACTGCGTTCGCACACTGTGGTGTAGCCGCCGTGGCTTTCGTAACATTGGCCATGCTTCGGTCCTTATTTGTTGATTTCAACAGTTACTTCGCCTCCGTGGAACAGCAGCTGAACCCTGCTCTACGCGGCAGACCGGTCGCCGTCGTGCCTGTAGAGGCGGAAACAACGTGTGCCATTGCGGCATCCTATGAAGCAAAGCGCTACGGCGTAAAAACGGGTACCATCATCGCCGACGCACGTAAACTCTGTCCTGAGTTGATTCTTGTACGCGCCCAGCACGGTGCCTACATCGACTATCACCATCGGCTTGTAGCGGCCGTCGAGTCCGTAATTCCCGTGAAACGCGTCATGTCAATTGATGAGATGGTGTGTGATCTCCATGGCCGGCAACACAATCGCGACGTTGCCCTGGGCGTGGCGGCTGAGGTCAAGGACACCATTGCTGCTACCGTGGGCGAGGAGCTTCGGTGTAGTATTGGTATTGCTCCCAATGACTTCCTTGCGAAGACGGCTTCGGATATGGAAAAGCCGGATGGCCTCGTCGTTATTGAGCAGCATGATCTTCCGCACATTCTTCACAGCCTTCAGTTGCAGGACATCACTGGCGTAGGAAGAAAGATGCTCCAGCGCCTCTATCGCAAGGGCATCTTTACAGTTGAACAGCTCTGCGCTGCGTCGAAGGAGCACCTACGGGACGCCTGGGGAGGAATCGAAGGCGAACGGATGTTTGCCAAGCTGCGCGGTGACACGGTGGTTCTCCAGGCTTCGACGAAGACAACCGTGGGCCACTCCCATGTGCTGGAACCCACTCTACGGTCGCATGCCGGCAGCGAGGCCGTTTTGCATCGACTGCTGCAGAAGGCAGCCATGCGGCTGCGCCAATATGGATTGGTGACAGGCAACGTGGCCGTTTCAATACGATCCATGGATGGTCATCGGTACAAAGCTGACGCCATGATTACACCAACCCAGGACACGGTACAGTTGACGGCCGTCCTTGCCAAACTCCTGCACGACCGAACGGACGGACAATCGAAGCCACTAAAAGTGTCGGTTTCTCTCAATCACCTCTCCCCAGCCGACTCTACTCCCCTACCCATGTTCACGAACACGGGACCAGCGCGCCAGCCGCTGAACAACGCTTTGGACGCCATCAACAAAAAGTATGGCAAGAACACCGTTTATATCGGTGCAGCCCATATGGGTAAGGACAGCGCCCCGATGCGCATTGCCTTTACACATATTCCGGACCTTGAGACGGACGATGAATGATGAGGCAACCGTGATTGCTTCATGATCCGCGAGAAGTCCCTACTGATGGCTTTCAATAATCGATTACTTCCGAAGGTCACGCATCGCCGCACACATTGCTTCGAGAGAATAATCAACAATTCGGTACGAGCTTCCCCATACAACAACCACCTTCGGTGACTGGGCCGACGATCCAATAGCCTCCGAGCAGGCCATGCCCACATCGGCTACTGTTCGTACAGGGTAGGCATTCATGCGATTCAAGGACGCCCAT
>JALOMA010000280.1 GCA_025455735.1 Candidatus Kapaibacterium sp. | reverse complement strand
CATCGGATCCGGCGCTCGCTCTCGGACTCCGCGTGGGTATGGAGCTAACGCCCGAAATTGCTTCAACACTGAAGAAAGAAGACGCACGACTTGTTCTTCGGCAAAAAGGTTGGCGCTATGCATCGTATAAACCACGCACAGAACAGCAGGTTCGGGATCACTATCGGAAGCTGGATGTTGGCCAACAGGAAATCGATGACCTTATCGCTTGGCTCAAGGATTTCAAACTCATCGATGATTGTGGCTACGCCCAACGATTCGTCGCCGCAAGCCAAGAACGGAAACCACTATCGACGGCCGACGCACGTCGACGCCTCAAAGCAAAAGGACTGGATAGCGACGTCATACAGGCGGCTCTAGATAGTCGAACTATGGACGACGAGATTAAGGCTGCACTCCACGTTGCGGAGCGGAAACTACGGTCGCTGCACGGTAGTGACCAACGGGACAAACTAGTTCGATTTCTTCAATACCGCGGATTCTCCTGGACTGTGATTCGACACGTACTTGAAACCCTTACCATCACGGTAGTGCTCCTTACCGTAACGTCGATGGCACAAGCCCAACAATGCCACCGACAACGACTGCATCCTTCCGTCAATCAATGGCAACCAACTGCAGTGCCGGTGCTGTCGCCCGATGGAGCCGTACTGTACATAGATCGAAAGAATCACCCTGACAATACGGATGGTTCGGCCGATAATGATGACGTTTGGCTGTCACGTCGCGGGCCCGATGGTCAGTGGGCAGCCCCTACACGAGAGGCAATTACAAGTGGCATTCCCCGGCCCGATGTGCTTTTTCATGTCACTCAGGACAACCTGCGTGCCCTTGTTGTTGGACCCTATGGGCCGTCAGCATCGCGAGCCGTTGCAATCTTGACTCGCACATCACCACAGGCCCTCTTTACTGTAGTCGACCTCGTCATGCCGCCGAACCTATCCAGTATCGAAGGTCGCTTCTATGGTACGATGTCCGATGATGGACGAACCGTTATTCTTGCTTTGGGCCGTGGTCGGGTGGGGTTCAAGGGTGAGGCTGATGACTTGGACCTGTTCGTGACCCAGCGATGCTCAACCGCCTGGAGTTCTCTTTTAGAAATCAGCGCCCTCAACAGCCGTGGCTTTGAAGGAGCGCCCACGTTGGCACCGGACGGACAGACCCTCTACTTCGCCAGCAGTGGACGAGAACCCAAAAAGGGTAAGGCTGACCTGTACGTCGTCCGAAAGGTCGGATCATCATGGTTATCCTGGACGTCACCCCAATGGCTTGGTCCATGTGTAAACACTGGTGAAGATGAAACTGCGTTGACGCTTCATCCAGACAATACGAAGGCAACCATTGTCTCGTGGGATGCGGATAGCGATCAACCCGGTCTGTATGACGTTCCCCTTGCCTTGGAGCATCGTCCACTTCCATGGTGCGCCGTTACTGGCACTGTTCGTGAGGCCCGAAGTGGTGATCTATTGCCAACTGCCGTGGTAACCTTCGATGATGGCACGACCGGTTGCAGCAGTCCAGTGCGTCTACCAGTTGATGATTCCGCCGAATTCCTTGTGGCACTCCCGCAAAAGTCCTCATATACCATTCGCGCCGAAGCGCCTGGATATACGGAATCCCATCAAACGCTGACACTACGTACGCTTGACTCGAATCTAGCCGTTCGCCAGACCATACGCCTCTTCAGAAGCGATGAACCGCTTGCTAGTCTCTACTTCGAACGTGGGACATCCAGCGTTTCGGACCAGCATCGGTCGATCCTACGATCCCTCGTTGACACGTTCGGTCTTCGCAACGTTGGATTTGCCATTACTGGATATGCCGATGATCTTGGCCGGCGACCGTTCAACATGACTCTCTCCTCAAAACGTGCCGAAGCCATTAAAGAGGCATGTATCGAATTGGGCATTCCAGAAGATAAATTAATTGCGATAGGCAAAGGTGTGGAGGTTCCCAATCTGCTATCTGCCATGCGTGAGAATCCGCAAAGCCGTCGTGTGGACATCTTCCCTATCACGGTTGCCCGAAGTCCGTCCGCAGAACAGCCGAAGAGTGGAATACGGAACCGACGTCCTCGGTGATATCCACGTTCCACCACACGGATGTATGCATGTAAAGTGCGATTGTCATTGCATCATGGATAGCGCATCCTTCATCGTGCAACGCTGGGGCCCATTGAATCTCTTCCCTACTGGCAATTTGGCATGCCCTTCGAATACCGTCGGCGTCAACAATGTCCAGTGTCACCTGTTCACCTGCAGAAGGCCAGCGTCGGAACTGGATGGTCAACCGCTGCCAGGCATCATTCGTCTCCAGCCCAAGACTTTCCACGAGAACATCGCTTCGGTGCATTGCAGCATTCTCAGTTGATGGCTGAATTCGTCCTTCCGTCATCGTTTCCTCCGTCAGTGGAATCGTAAGGTCAAACAGTGGTTCTTCGCCGAGGCCGTCCATAATGGAAGCAGCACGCTGGCGAAAGAGAAGCTCAAATTGATGCTTGTGAGGTGCATGATGCCGGTCGTCCAGCCACCAGAAC
>JALOMA010000093.1 GCA_025455735.1 Candidatus Kapaibacterium sp. | reverse complement strand
CCCTGCTGCGAAACAGCAGGGCCGCAAGGATATTCCTGTCAAATTATGCCTTGGCTTTTTTATCGGAGCCATTGGTAGTTCCAGCGGGTGCCGTAACAGGCATATGGAAATGCCTCTTGACGTCAGCCTCCAATTCGGCATATACGGTGGGATTTTCCTGCAGAATCTTCCGCATGCCATCCCGGCCTTGTACGCGTTCTTCCTTGTAGGTGAACCATGAACCAGACTTCAAGATGATACCATGTTCGACGGCAGCGTCGATCATATCGCCCAACTTCGATATGCCTTCGTTATACATAACGTCAAACTCCGTCTCGCGAAAAGGTGGAGCAACCTTATTCTTAACCACCTTGACACGAACACGGTTGCCGATGATTTCTGCTCCATCCTTGATGACGTCCTTGCGGCGAATGTCGATACGAACCGAGGCATAATACTTGAGTGCATTCCCACCGGTTGTCGTTTCTGGATTACCGTAGATAACTCCGATTTTGCTTCGAAGCTGATTCGTGAAGATTACCGTCGTATTGGAACGGCCTATGGCAGCGTTGAGCTTACGCATGGCTTGCGACATCAATCGGGCTTGCGAGCCCATCTGTGCATCGCCCATGTCGCCTTCAATCTCAATGCGAGGCGTCAGGGCCGCTACGGAGTCGACCACAACGACGTCGATTGCTCCGGACCTCACGAGTGTCTCAACGATTTCCAGAGCCTGTTCGCCAAACTCTGGCTGGCTGAGCAACAAATTGTTGAGATCCACACCAAGGCGCTGCGCGTACTGCACGTCGAGGGCATGCTCCGTGTCCACGAACGCTGCCAGGCCGCCAGCCTTTTGTGCTTCGGCGATAACGTGCAAACAAACCGTTGTCTTTCCTGACGATTCTGGACCGTAGATCTCAACGATTCGACCACGTGGTACACCGCCGATGCCGATGGCAGCGTCCAAGGACAAGCAGCCTGTCGAAATGGCGTCGATTTGAATCGGATTCTCATCACTCAAACGCATGATGGAACCCTTGCCAAACTGCTTTTCAATCTGCTCGATTGCCAGCAGCGCGGCTTTGGCCTTTGCGTCCGACACGCCCGCTGGTTTCGTCGTCTTGGAATCTGTACTCATGATAGGAAGAGTTGGCTATGAAACAAATGGTGAGCTTTCCAGCATCGTAACGTATCCACACGTCAACGTGACGGCAGGGAAAGACGAAAATACCGAGACCGACGCCAATCTCCACTGAAGTTTTTCCACAATTCGTAGAATCTTCAACAGCGTGTCACATTCGACATCTGGCTGGTACGTTGATCAATGCGACCTGCCACACGAATGCTGCTTGGCTTAATTCTCGGACTTTGGTCAGGGGTTGCCATCTTACGGCACCTGGCTCCCTCCGAGGTTCTGCTTATCGGGGCAGGTGGTTGCCTTCTCCTGTATGCCGTTGCCCGGCGCTCACGCTCCCACGCGTCGGGCTTCGGCATGGCAGGAATTGGTGTTCTTCTTTCACTCGAAGCTATACGTGCCTTGCCCCCTCTCATCACCGAGCCACTGGCAGCTGTTCGAGGGCGTCTGGAATGCAGAGTTTCTCGCATTCTGACTGAAACCGATAGCACGATTCGATTGATTTGCGAAGGCTCCGTTGATTTACGGGATGCACCAGTGTTTCGGGGTGTTCGCATACAGCTCTCCGTGCGAAAACCCCGAGAGCGCCTGCAACCAGGTGACGACATCGTAGCCTATGCATCGGTGCGGTTTCCTTCCCAGGAAGTGCTTCCCGGCGCCGTATCACAGGTATTGATTCTCGAGGGAAGGGGCGTTTGGGCAGAAGCTTCGGCGAATGGCTCATCGGTTCGACGGCGTCGCGTGGCACCATGGTGGATGCAGTGGCCACGAGCACTTCGCAGCCACATAGAGAGTACCTGTGCGCATCGCTATCCGTCGGATGTGGCCGCAATTGTTGTGGCACTCCTTACTGGGAATCAGCAGGGGATATCTGCCGAAGACCGGGCTGTTTTTGCTCGTGCGGGCACGGCACATATGTTCAGTGTAAGTGGCTCCCATGTAGCTCTTGTTGCAACTGCGGTCATGCTCCTGTTGTCATGGTTGTCTCCGCCATGGCGTGCGGGCATCGCGTCCATACTCGTCGTGCTCTTCATCATCCTCACAGGCGCCGAAGCACCAGCTGTGCGTGCCGGCTGTGCGGGCGTTGCCATTATACTTTGCAGGGTATGGGAACGCCGTTTGGACGCCCTATCATTACTGTGCAATGTTCTATCAGGGATGATTCTCATCGCTCCAGAGTCGCTGTGGTCTACCAGCCTTCGTTTGTCTGCAGGGGCATGCATTGGCATTGTTGTTCTAGGACCTTTATGGAACCAAGCATCGACGCATTGGTTTCCATCGGTAGCGTGGATGCGAACATTTGTGTCTTCGTTTGGTGTTTCCATGTCAGCCTCCGCAGGAATTGCGATCCCGTCGATGATTGTTTTTGGTACGATCTCGCTGATATCGCCGTTGGCAAACCTTGTTGTCGTACCACTGTTATCGGCAGCAATGCTGTTGGCGGCTCTCGTTGAGGCTTTCGGTACCTTGGCCCCGTTCGTGACGGATGCATGGATAGCGATCGTTGTCCTTTGCGTACGCTGGAGTACGTACGTCAGTGTTTGGGCCTCAAACCTTGATCCGGAAGTAACGATGCTTGGCTGGCCTTGTGCTGGCATCGTTATCGCGAGTGCCTGGTGGATATGCAAGGCACCCGCGGCAAGGCAAGCTGGATTTCGACTGGTTGTAACGACGGTCATGCTGTACGGAACTGCGCATATTGAGGTACCGGAACAGGAGATACCGGATTTTCATAGGAGATTGCCGTTTACCGTGCGACTCAGCAAAAAGGGCAACGTGTTGTTCGCCCAGATGACGTCTCGAACCGCGCCTGACGGACGGCCCCGAAGGGATATCGCCTGCGAACGATGGCTCGCAAACGTAAACAACGTTCTCGTCGTGGTTCATGATGATGGTGATGCATCGCGGGCAATCGATAGGGTCGAAGAAAGCCGTCAATTGTATCGGTTCCGCTATGTTCGTGGACATGGAACGAGCACTCCGTCATACCCGCCATAGTCTCGGAACCAACGTGAGTGTCTGGGTCATTGGCATTGATGAATCTGGACTCACCTTTGGGGGTGCCGCCCGCATGACGGACGTCCCTCATGCGTTGGCATCGGCGTCTACCCTCTGTGGCGTTCCCGTCCATCACCTTCATACTGTGAGGCAAGTCCATGGGTCGTCGATTATTCTAATCGATAAGCACCAAGAACGCACTGTTCCAAGCGAGGGTGACGGGTTGATAACGACTTCGCCACGGCAGGCACTCGCCGTTACCGTAGCCGACTGTGCTCCCGTTGTTCTTTCGAACGGAACCGCTCTCTGCGTGGTCCACAGTGGTTGGCGCGGAACAGCAGCTGGCATCGCTGAACGAGGCGTTTATGAACTACGTGCCATTGACCCGGGTGCGGCCATCATCGCGTGGATTGGCCCGTTGGCTTGCGGCCCATGTTATGAAGTAGGGGAGGATGTTGCTGCAGTGTTTCCAGATTCCGTTACACCTCGAGCGAACGGGCGATGGAGCTTTGACAATCGTGCCGAACTGGTGCGCCGGCTCGACGCAGTCAATGTCTCGGTAGTTGGCCACGATGATCGCTGCACCATCTGCGATACGTCCCTGCACTCGCATCGACGGCAGGGGGTAAGGGCAGGACGGAACCTCGTCATTGCACGAATGCTGGATGCAGCTGGGGGTACATCGTAGAATTTGCCACCCAAGGCACGGGAAGCCTATCTCATTCGTCATTGCGGGGCGAAAAAATCGTAGTTTTGATGTCCTTATCGGCACAACAAAGAAAGCCCTCGACCATGATGTCGATGAACAGCGCCTTCGTAGATGAGCTGTATTTCGAATACCTTCGCGACCCAGATTCGGTAGCTCCCGAATGGCGCGCCTATTTTCAATCCACAATCCCGGACCTCCCAGCACCGTCTGCTGCACCGCTTGAGCTTCCGAAACCGGTCAGCAATGGTAACGGAATTGCCGAGGTCCGCCCTCCAGTGGCTTCGGCGAGTCCTGCTCCCGCGGCACCAGCGGCCAGCGCAACGCCCGCGCACAGCCGGGCTCCCGTTCTGCTTCCGGGAGATCAGCTCGTACCATTGTCATCCATCGGTGGAAAAATTGCCGAGAACATGATGAATTCGTTGTCCGTACCAACGGCAACGTCCGTACGCGCCATCCCGGTGAAGGCCCTTGAAGAAAACAGGCGCCTTTTGAACCTTGCTCTTGCCCGTCGGCGAGGTCCCAAGCTGTCCTTTACCCATATTCTCGCTTGGGCCATCGTCAAGGCGATCGAAAAGACGCCCAACATGAAGAACTCGTATGCCCACCACGACGGTGCGCACGTGCGGGTACAGCGTGGCGGTATCCATCTTGGGCTGGCTGTTGACACGACGCGCAAGGACGGTTCGAGAATCCTTCTTGTGCCAAGCATCAAGAACTGTGAGAAGCTGACGTTTGCAGAGTTTGCTGCGGCCTATGATGAACTCATTGCCAAATCGCGTACGAACAAGCTAACGCCAGAAGATCTATCGGGTGCCAACGTTACCCTGACTAATCCCGGCATGATTGGTACGGTTATGTCCGTGCCACGGCTCATGGAAGGACAGGGCACCATCGTAGCTGCCGGCTCCATCGAGTATCCAGCGGAATTTCAGGCGATGATGCCGGATGTACTGGCAACCCTTGCCGTGAGCAAGACGGTGACTATCACGTCTACCTACGATCATCGTGTCATCCAGGGTGCGGAGTCCGGTGAGTTCCTCCAGACCATGCATCACCTCCTGCTTGGCGAGCATCGCTTCTACAACCAGATTTTCGCCAGCATGGGCGTTCCTTTCGAGCCAGTGGCTTGGACCGTTGAGCGCTCCAGCAATCCCTTTCTGCCGTCGGATCAGCCAGAGATCATAGACAAGGAAGGGCGCGTTGTCCAGCTGATCAATGCATATCGTGTACGCGGTCATCTCAAGGCCGATATTAATCCTCTGGGACTCGAAGCCTATTATTACCCCGAACTCGACCCAGCTCACTATGACTTCACGGTTTGGGATCTCGACCGACAGTTCGACACTGGCGGCCTTGGTGGTGTTAAACGCGCAACCCTTCGTGATATCATCGACGCTCTACGCGACACGTATTGTGACAAAATCGGCATCGAATACGTGCACATGCAGGACCCCGCAAAGAAAGGCTGGGTTCGAACCTATGTTGAAAACTCGCGGCTGAAGGTTAGTCTTTCCGCTCAGGAGAAACTGGACACATTCCGCAAGCTTGCTAAGGCCGAGTTGCTCGAGAATTTCCTCCAAACGAAGTTTCTTGGAGCCAAGCGGTTTTCGCTTGAGGGCGGGGAAAGCACACTCATCATCCTTGATCAGCTTCTAGAGAACGCTTCGGAGTCCAACTTGTCCGGTGTAGTTCTAGGCATGGCACACCGAGGAAGGCTGAACGTACTGGCCAACCTCATGCGCAAACCGTTGGAGAAGATCTTTAACGAGTTTGAAGGAGTGCTGGACCCAGAGACCTTCCAAGGATCAGGTGACGTCAAGTACCACCTTGGCGCTCGTGGCACCTATCGCTCTGAAGGTGGGGCTGAGATCCACATGGTGCTGGCACCAAATCCCAGCCACCTGGAAGCAGTGAATCCTGTTGTCGAAGGAATAGCACGTGCACTCGACGTTGAAATCAACGACGACTCATGTTCTCGGGTGTTACCAATTCTCATTCACGGTGACGCGGCATTTGCAGGCCAAGGTGTCGTTCCAGAAACGCTCAACATGGCCCGCCTCCGCGGATATCACACTGGCGGTACCGTCCACGTCATTATCAACAATCAAATCGGCTTCACCACTTCGCCGGAAGATGCCCGCAGTACGCACTATGCAACAGGCGTCGCAAAGATGTTGCAAGTACCCATTCTGCATGTAAATGGGGACGACCCAGAGGCCTGTCGAGCAGCAGCCATGTTTGCCTTTGCATACCGCGAGATGTTCAAGGACGATGTTGTTATTGACATGTATTGCTATCGCAAGTACGGCCATAATGAACAAGATGACCCTACGGCGACGCAACCACTGCTGTATCGAAAGATTCGCAACATGGTCCCCGTACGCAAACAGTACGGAAGCCAACTTGTAGCCACGAAGGTTGCTTTGCCAGAAGCCCTCGAATCGATCGTAGCCGAAGAACAAGGCGTTCTAGAAAAAGCCTTCGATAATCGATCCGCCAGCGGTACGAGCGTTTTTACCGCCAGGCCCGTTTTGGCGTACGACATGTTCGAGCATACGCCAACGAACGTTCATCGTTCGACCTTGGACGCCGTCACGTCCGTCATCTGCACTGTGCCCGAAGGATTCAATATCCACGCTAAAGTGAAAGCGGAACTCGACAAGCGAAAGAAGCAATACGATGAAGGCCACGTTCAATGGGGTATGGCAGAGGCGCTGGCGTGGGGCTCACTATTATTGGAAGGACATCCCGTTCGCATTACCGGGCAGGATTCAGGCCGAGGCACGTTCAACCATCGCCAGGCCGTGCAAACCGACATCGTGAACGAAACTGAATATGTTCCGTTGAACCATTTGGGTGCTCCTGTCAAATTGCAAATCCATGACTCATCGCTCAGCGAATATGCTGTCATGGGATTTGAATACGGATATTCAACCATTGCCAAGAATGGCGTGACGTTGTGGGAAGCCCAGTTTGGAGACTTCGCCAACGGTGCACAGATCATGATTGATCAATTCATTAGCAGCGCCGAGGAAAAGTGGGGGCAACGCTCCAATCTTACCCTGCTTCTCCCCCACGGATATGATGGTCAAGGCCCCGAACACTCAAGCGCTCGCCTCGAGCGGTTCTTGCAGTTGTGCGCAGAAGACAACATGATTGTTGCCAACTTCACATCTCCCGCCAACTATTTCCATGCCCTACGACGCCAAGTGAAGGCGGAGTGGCGCAAACCGCTCGTTATCATGACGCCGAAAGGATATCTTCGGATATTCACCTCGGAATTGGAGGAACTTGTTCATGGTCGCTATCAAGAGATAATCGATGATGCTACCATTCAAGACCCTGCAACGGTTCAGCGGATTGTTCTGACGACCGGAAAGCTACATTTTGAGTTGGCCAAAAAGCGTTCGGACCTTAACGCTGCCGGTGTCGCTCTCGTTCGCGTGGAACAAATCCACCCCTTCAATGAAGCGCGGATGAAAGAAATTCTCGAAAAGTACAACCAAGCCACAGAAATCGTATGGTGCCAGGAAGAACCAAAGAACATGGGCGCATGGTTCTTTATCCAACCAATACTCTCTGATCTACTCCGTGTAGGCCAACGATTGTCCTATATCGGTCGGCATGCGGCAGCCAGCCCCGCAACGGGCTCTGCCAAACTCCACGAAAAAGAACAGGAAGCACTCATCGCTGGCGCATTTGCAGTGCTGAAATGATTCATAACCATCTAACGTATCCCAAGGGAGAGGGAATTCATGGCTAAATCCTTAGCTCTCGTAACAGCACTTGCAATGACCGCACTCGTAGTGACGAGCTGCGATAAAAAGTCTGTCGCTGATGAACATACTTTTCGCGCTGAGGTCTATACGGACCTCAATAAACTCGACAAGGCTGAACGAGAAATTCAATTGGCAATCGGTTCTGATGCCAGCTATTCTGAAGCATGGCGCATTTACGGTAATTTGTGGGCAAAGAAGGGGAATGCCGACAGTGCAATTGCCATGTATGCGAAAGCCACAACGACAGGACCAGACAACTTCGAAGCCTTTGTGGCTTTGTCCAATGCCTATGCAGCGGTCAACAAAATCGATAGTGCCATCAGCGCCATCCGTAAAGCTGTTGAGATTAAACCTGATAGCTCCCTTGGATACAATAACCTTGGTGTGCTGCTGACGAATGCACAGTCATTTTCTGATGCTACCAAAGCTTTTCAGACAGCAATCACGAAGGATTCAGCAAATGTTCAAGCACATTATAACCTCGGTAATGTTCTGTTCAAACAAAACCGTTTGGACGAGGCAGTGGTCTCTTTCAAAAAAGCCCTGAATCTGAACGTCAACTTCACTCAGTGCTACCTTGAATTGGCCAATATTGACGATCGCATGAATAGGAAGGCGGAGGCAGCCAATAACCGTGGCCTTGCAGCAATGACAACGAACAACGTAGCGGCTGCACGTGATGCCTTCGCATCTTCGGTCACAATTGATCCCAACTACGCTGTTGGTTACAACAACTTGGCCCATGCTCAACTGAAGCTGAATGCCCGTGAAGAGGCCATCGAAAACTTCAAGAAAGCAGCTCGCCTTGGATATGCCGATGCCCAGCGCCTTTTGACCGCTGAAAAGATCTCCTGGAACTAACCTCTAGGAACATCAAACAAGCAATCGCTAATAGCGGTTTTCCGATGCTTCGGGAAACCGCTATTTTTTTCTATCAGCCGTCATCATTAAACCATACCGAAGTCCACGCGTGCTCACCTCGATACGATCCGCTCCCAACGAGGTCATGAGCCCGCGAAGAATCACGGCCCCAGCAGGTAAGATATCAGCTCGTGCTGCAGGAATGCCACGGTCTATCATCTCTTCTGGAGGCCACTCGAGAAGTTGTTCCGTCAGTGCAACAACACGCTCGCGGTGCAACATGTAGCCGTCAATGCGATGCCCGTCGTACACCACGATCTCCTGATCCAACATTGCCAGTGAGACTGGCGTACCAGCCACACCATACCAATGCTCCACTGGAATAAAACGGTCCAAAGGTGGTAGCGCGACCGTACCCCTAGGACATTCACCGCGTCTCCATCGTTCCGTCAGGCGAACTGCGCCAATCTGTAGACTGATACTTTCTCGCACGCTCCCTTCCGTGCCGAAGACCAATTCCGTTGACCCACCACCGATATCACACACGCCCGCCGGGAAGGGGCCGCGTCCCACCGTTCCGGCGAAGGTCAGGCTGGCCTCTTCGGCCCCGGAGATAACCGATACGGTGGCGCCACAGGCAGCCGATAGGGAAGCCAGAACGAAATCAGCGTTTCGGGCATCGCGTACAGCAGACGTAGCAGCGGCCCGAATGTGATGCACGGACGCACCGTCCAGTATTGACCGGTAGTCTTCAATGATTGTGACGGCTCGATTCAGTGCTTCTTCCGAAATCAAACCTGCATCGTCGACACCTTCTCCAAGCCTGGCAATTGCGTGGTGGTCTGAAATGACGTTCCAATATTGACCTCGTCGTTCACCGATAACCATCAGGATGGTATTGGTGCCGATATCAATACCAGCATATCGATTTGCTTCGCTATCTTGACAAGTCATATCATGGGAGTCTATTATGGATTTCGAGCGTGTTGACCTGGAGCCGTTCGTCGTATATGGTAAACGCAAACGGTTCACGCCCGAATCTCGGTCTGAGATTGGCGCATTGTGGGGAGAAGTCCTGGCCAACGCAAAACCGTTGGGGTTAGGACCGCAAAATACGTGCTACGGACTGTGTGTAGGGATGGGCCCCGAAGGCGCATTCGACTATGCAGTATGTGTGGATACTGTAGATCCCACGAAAGCACATGAAGTGGGATTCGAAATGATATCAGTTCCTGGCGGTACCTTCGTGATGTTCACGCATCACGGCCCAGTTA
>JALOMA010000006.1 GCA_025455735.1 Candidatus Kapaibacterium sp. | reverse complement strand
AGACGATGTCTGATCCATAAATCTTGAAGGCACCGCTGGCCAACGCTTTGATCCCGGTGTTGATCTCTTCCATTATCTGCATCAGCGCCGAAATCGTCTGCGACTGGATGGCCCGCAGCAAGGATCCGAGTTGGTCCTCACGGAGCAGGTACTCAACATTTGACCCTCCGAGCCGTGCGCCATCGCCAACCATGGTCAATATTGGCTTGCTGCATATCGCCCGCCAGCACGGCCGGAGCCGAGAAGCCGAATGTACTTGCCAGCGCCTTGAGCGGTGCCGCCCCAGGACGAACTCGATAATGACGGCAGAACATCCCAGTCGTGCCGATGCGAAAAGAATATTGCATCAGTCAGCGAATTCTTGATCGTAGAACCGTTCTTCTCTCTCCAACCGCCAAATAGTGTTAGCTCACGGACTATACCTATCTATTGGAAGTCGCTAGGACAAGGCTCATCGACATAGGCGACGTCGTGCTCGTAAGTACAGAGGAAACGAACACATCACTCCGATGGACACGACAGTCTGTTTCCGTCGTTACCGCTTCCCCGTCCGAACGAGCATCACACATGACGGACAGAGCGGTTGATCTACTATCGTCATAAAGACCAGCACTCCGTTCCTCAAGCGACCGAGGTTGAATGCAAATGCATCGTGTAGGCAGTCCCTTACCCTTTCCTTGCTGGCGTCACACACAAATCACTATCATTGCCAGCATGCACCAACACTATCGTTTGCGCATGCCAGCCGTTGTGATGCTTGTCATCAGCCTCGTTATCGGCATGGGCATTTTTCGCACGCCATCCATTGTTGCCGCACGTACTGGCAACGAGGCTTTGTTTACCGTGGCTTGGGTACTCGGCGGCATCGTCGCCTTGTGCGGAGCTCTGGCCTTTGCAGAAGTGGGCCGAAGAATGCCCGTCAATGGGGCGTACTTCCGCATGTTCGCGCTCGCCTATCATCCGGTACTAGCCTGCTCCATCAACCTTCTCATCCTCGTATCCAATGCTGCATCTGCCGCTGGTGTAGCACTCATTGGTGCCGAATACTGTGCCACCTTTCTACCAACCATTCCGCCAACGGTGGTGGCCACGGCAATGGTCCTCATTCTCTATGGAGTAAATCGAGCTGGACTCCGCGCCTCCGCCACGACACAGAACGTCTTGATGGCGTTCAAACTTCTGATGCTCTTCGCTATCATCCTTGCTCCTGCATTCGTTTCCACCGTGGCGTCGGCGGACGTGGTGTCGCCACCTGTGCCATCAACTTCCACGTGGGGACTCCTTGGCCTTGCTCTTATACCCGTTGCATTTACCTATGGCGGCTATCAGTCCACCATCAATATTGGTGGCGACGTGCATAACCCTAGTCGCACCATTCCACGATCCATCATTATCGGTGTCATCGTAATAACCTCCCTTTATTTGCTTGCCAATCATGCCTATGTGAGTGTCCTTGGTTTCTCCGCTCTGGCAGCATCCAACACCATTGCCGCCGACGTTATGGTTGCCGTCTTTGGCAACGTTGGAGGGTGGATGTTTACGGCACTTATGATTATCTCCGTCTTCGGATACATCAACGTCACCATGCTTGCCAATCCACGAGTGCTTCAGGCCATGGCAGAAGACGGCGTGGTTCCACGCACACTTGCGTTAGGTAAGGGTTCCGACGGGCTTCATCCTTCGTTACTGGCCTTCACCGTCGTGTCCATCATCTGTGTTTTCGGAGGTGAAACATTTGAGAGAATTCTCAATTGTACCATATTTGTCGACGCTATTGGCTTGGCGTTGGGAGCCTTTACCGTTTTCCTTGGGAAAGCATCGAGAAGTCCCATGTACAGCAAAATTGCGGCCTCAATCTTTATGGTGTCCTGTATTTATACCACCGTTACGCTCATCATTCTCGATTCAGAGTCTGCTCTCATTGGAACTGCGGTCTTTGCTGCAATAACCGCCTTAAGTTGGCTTTCCATTCGACAGATACGTCCTTGACCTACTTTTGTCTAGACCTAACACTTCTTCCAAGCACAGCCCGATGATGGATCGCATTCGATATCACGTTGACAACCTCTTTGCCAAAGGCACGGCAACGCTTCTTGTTCTCCTTGGATGTTCTGTCATTTTCCTGCTGGCAGTACTCACGGCGGTTATGCTGGCAACTGGTATTTCCGTGGGGCCGGACGCCGATGTGTTCGATGTTGTGTGGACTCTCTTCACCTATACCTTCGACCCCTCTGGTGTGCCGTATTCCGAGGGGGCATGGCCATATCGTATCATCATGCTCTTGGCAAGCCTCGGAGGCGTGTTCATCCTGTCTTTACTCGTTGGTATTCTTTCGAACGGATTTGCCGACTTCATCGAAACCCTCCGCAAGGGTAAGTCCATTGTGGTCGAACAAGGCCACGTCCTCATTCTTGGCTGGGGAGACCAAATTTTCAGTGTTGTCCAGGAATTAGTCCATGCGAACAGTAATGTAGATCGTGCATGCATTGTTATTCTCGCCGATATGGACAAGGTTGAAATGGAAGATGCCCTGCGCACTCGCGTCAACAACTACGCAAACGTTCGCATCGTCTGCCGAAGTGGCTCGCCCATCGACATTTCCGATTTGAACATCACTCGCCCTACTCATGCCCGTAGTATCATCATCCTTGATCATCCCAATGCGGGCGAAGAAGGGGACGCCCTCACCATCAAGATTCTTCTTGCACTAGAGCAACTCCACGATCATCAACCGCTTACCTCCGTTGTTGCAACGATGCGCCAAGAGGAGAACGTGGCCGTTGCCAACCTGATTACTCGTGGACAGGCTTCCATTGTGCCTAGCGAGATTATGGTCTCACAGATTATTACCCAAACCTGTAGGCAACCAGGTCTTTCCATGGTGTATGCGGAGCTGCTGGACTTCGATGGTGATGAACTGTATATAAAACACGAACCCAATTTGGTTGGTCGGACGTTTGCAGAAGCCCAGCTTGCTTATGAGACGTCTACCATTGTTGGACTTAAATTCTCAGATGGTCGGTTGAAACTGAATCCACCGGCAAGTACAGTGTTAAACGATCGTGATTCCGTGATCGCATTGTCGGCAGATGATGATACTATCATCTTGCGTCCTTCTCACATGCCAGCACCTCCCGTACAACAGGATCTTTTCTCTCCCAGCGATGTGGCAAGGCCCCTTCCCGAGAATATTCTGGTATTGGGTTGGAACGAACGTGGTCGTTTCATCATCAAGGAACTTCAGGAATATGTCCATCCTGGAACAACCATTTGCATCGTCGATCACATTGACCGTTCTTCGGATGTTCGAGCCCTGCAGGCAATTACCGATCGATACACCCTCTCCCACCGTATTGGAAGGACAACCGCTCGGACTATGCTTGACAGCCTGGATCTGTGTTCGTTCTCCAGTGTTATTGTCCTTGCCGATACGTCCGTCAGTATTCAGCAGGCCGATGCAAAAACACTCATGACGCTCGTACACATCCGTGACATTATTTCGAAAGGGGCCTCGGCTCACGTCGTGAACATTGTTACGGAGATGCTTGATGAACGCAATCGATCGTTGGCCACAGAGGACAACACCAACGACTTCATTATCAGCAATACAATTGTTTCCCTCTTGCTGACGCAGATTGCAGAAAATCGCGACTTACATGCCGTGTTCCGTGATTTATTCGACGCAGCAGGAAGTGAATTGTATTTGAAGCCTGCCGAGGACTATGTTCAGTTGGGCGCTGCGGTGACCATGGCCACAGTTTGTGCGTCTGCTTCGCGGAAAAATGAGGTTGCAGTGGGATATAAGGTCCTGAACAATGGACGTTGGGATGTTGCACTAAATCGTCCTAAGTCGGAAACCATGACGTTCTCTCGTGGAGATAGTATCGTGGTTGTTGCAGAGGACTAGGCAACCGTGGCAGCACACGAGACCGGGAATCGTTACTGCCACGGCTGCACAGTCGTACTTATGAGAAGTCCCGCATGAGGACAGTGTTCAATGGTGTTGCTGGCTTCCCTGTCAGCAGCTGAACATGGTCCGTAACCAAGTCAACATCTCCATTTCTGATCAGGCCGTAAACGTCGATCATATACTCTGCAACAAATGGCGGAGCGCCTGCCGAGGCAAGGACCGAACGGTAGGTATCAGCATCGGGTCGCGCATAGGCAATGCTTCTACCAAGTATGTCGGAAAGGAGCCCTGCCACGTCATGATACGAAAGGGCAGTTGGGCCAGTAAGCAGATATTCCTTGCCGATCGTAGCCGGATTGCTGAACGCTGCAGCAACGCAGGCAGCTATATCGTGAGCATCAACAAATGCAGCCTTTCCATCGTCGGCTGGCTGGAATAGAACTCCCCGCTCCAGGATATTCTCACCCTCATAGTTCTTGAAATTCTGTGCGAAGAATGTGGGCTTCATCACAGTAAGCTCCATTCCATGCTGCTGCAGGCGTTCAATTGCTTGGGAATGGAAAGGCATGGACGGTACCTTCTCCAAGGCCATTGCCGCTACATAGACCACTCGGCGGATTTTTCGTTCGGCAAGATGATCTATAAACGGCTCCAAGAGCTGATACAGGTCCAAAACGAGCGGAGGACCAATGAGAAAGACGGCGTCGACACCTTCCGTCGCAGATTCGAAGGTTGCTGGATCGCTGTAGTCCAGACGTCGTCTGTGAATGCCATCGCGTGAAGTTTCATCCGATGCGTCTCCGCGTACAGCTGCTATGACATTGTATCCAATCGAACGCAGTTCGTGGAGTACCTTTGAGCCTATGGTTCCTGTGGAACCAGTTACCAAAACGGTGAGGGACATTGCCTATGCCTTGATTCGTCGTTGAACAATAGTTACTTTTGGTTACTTAAAACTATGGAGTAACCAATGACCTCACAAGAAGGCACATCAGCGGTACCGAGGCACAGCCACGTAACTCTTGTGCAACCACGCGGTAGCGGTGAACAACGCTTTAGGGATTTTTTTCACAGCGCGGTGAATGCACGCGGTGGTGACGTCTGTCCAGTACGCGACATCCTAACCCGTATCAGCGACAAATGGTCGATGCTTGTCATCCTTGCCCTTGGTGGCTATGGAATCTTGCGTTTCAATGAGCTCCGCAAGGCTATTGGTGACGTTTCGCAGCGAATGCTTACCGTAACGCTCAAGCACCTTGAGTCGGATGGGCTTGTCACACGAACATTGTATCCTGAGGTCCCGCCCCGTGTGGAGTACGAACTGACGCCTCTCGGCCACTCATTGAAGGATGAAATTGCACGGTTCGTCACATGGGCAGAGCAGAACGCTGATGCGATCGTTGCACCCAAACGGCAGGAACCACAGTGAAACCATATTTCAGATACCGTCAAATCGTTGGCATTGGAGGGTCAGGCAGAGGTCGGCGCTAGCTACACCTTGTCATGTTGCGCGCGATACTCGGTTGTCAGCATCCCAGCAAAGCCCCAGTTGTCAGTGTCTATTTCATCGATGACAATATGCGTTTGCTCTGGCTTCTTATCAAGTATTGTCACGAGAGCTTGTGTGATTGCCTCTACAAGGGCCCGCTTCTGTTCCTTTGTTACGCCATCTCGCGTCATCTTAACGTTGACATATGGCACGTTGTGTCCTCCGATACGAGTATAACAAATTGAATGCCAGCCAGGGACGCATTCGCGCAGACGTCAGTGCACGTTGTGTGAAAAGCAGTGGATAAAAAACGGCAAAGCCGCGGGTGAAGAGTCCGCGGCTTTGCTGCGCATAACATGGGGGAGGTTGAGGAGTGTCTTGTTGTATGTGTGTCTGAACACACACGTAAGGACGATGGTTCCCGAGCACTAGTGTACGGTTCGTACTTTTTTCGTTCCCCTGGATTTTCGTCAGTTGTTCTGCATGATAGGAACGTAGGTTCTACATATGTCGTGCTTATGCCGTAGTTCCACGGCATCCATACGGTGATTCACGGACACGTTGCTACCAAAGGCCTTGCTATCTTGCACTTAACGACCCCATCCGACGAACGAACCATGCAGTCGATTCAACAGCCTTCTTGTGTGTCGTGTGGATCCAGGACTCAATCCATCATCGACGCGCTCGTTACCACCGAACTTTCCACCGTCAGTGATGCAAAACGATGTGGCACGTATAGCAAGGGTGACGTACTATACACCGAAGGCCAGTTTGCCTCAGCTCTTCATTGCATCCACGCGGGCCACGTTAGGGTGAGTCGCTACGGCCCAGATGGCAAGGAACTTACCTTGCGTTTTGTCGGTCCTGGTGATGTTCTTGGATATGCAGCCTTGATTAGTGGTCAGCCTTACACCACGCATGCTGTTGCGGTTGAGTCAGCTAGTATATGTGCGATCCCTCGTGAACACGTCTCCCGTATTGTGCGTGACAATCCCACGTTTGCTTTGCGGTTAATGGAGATGATTTCCCAGGAATTGGAGGACGCAGAACGGTCCATCATGCGTCTAGCGCAAAAGTCCGTTAAGGAACGAGTAGCCGAAGCGCTGCTGGTTCTGCATGAAACGTTCGGAACGAAAAATGATGGTGAAACCATCAACATCGCATTTACGCGAGATGACCTCTCGACGATCGTTGGAACTGCCCCGGAAAGTGTCATCCGTGCTTTGGGCGACTTCAAGCGAGAGCAGCTCATCACCACGGATGGGCAGAACATCGCCATCAGAAATCAGTCCGGTCTAGCCAAGGCTGCAAACCTCGGCGACTTTTAGATTCCGGGCTGGGACTGACAATTGTCATTGGACGCCGTGATCGACACAGCGAAGTTGCCTGTGTCATGATTGCACCTGCACCATTCGCCTCTCCAGAGCTCTTCGCCAGATTCTTTTCTGGAAAGGGGCCATGGCACACTGATCGTAACGAATGGCTGCTTCACCAAGGCACTCCCGTTGGTAACATCTACGTAGTCGAATCTGGACTCGCCATGGAGTTCTCCGTGATTGCGTCCGTTCTCCAACCAATGTGCTTTTGCCCTCCAGGAACGCTTACGGGAATCCGTTGGTCTACGTCTGCGAGGCCACACTACGAGCACTCGACGGTGGCACTCCAGCCACTCGTTGTCAGGCCAATGGAAGCTCAAGACTTCGTGAACGCTCAACGCGACGATGGAGATTTTCGTGCAGCACTCATGGCTGAACTCCTTCGCAGATTGGAGTGCTCCCGCACGATTGCCGATAGTTCGAGTATCCAGTCGCCGCTTTCCTTGAACACTCGTCGCGCACCACTACGGGGCATACTTCACGGAACCCCTGACATTCGTCGCGAGCTTCCCTCCATCGTCCCACTGATCACGCGTTTAGTTGCCAAAGGCCTGATTCCCACCATTGCTGCCGAGCTCTGACTGCACATCACCGAGGCTTTTTTATGGTTGCCCAACCATTTCCCCATGCTCATCATTCGCCGATCACGGATCGTACATCCTCGATGCTCCGCGATATGCGCCTAACCACATTGCTTCGGTCCATCCATGATGCACTCCAGCCACTCGCCATGGATCCCGCCATGCCGCACAAGTCGATCATTGGTCGTATTCTTCGTGACATAAACGAGCATCTGGATGAACAACAAATGTGGCAAGACTTTGTTGCCCAGTTTGATGCCATCCATGGCAACTTCATTAGCAAACTAGCACAAGACTATCCAACCTTGACGCCAACTGAGCTTCGTTTATGCGCCTTTCTTCGTCTTCCCATGCCATCCAAAGACATAGCAACACTCTATCATTGCAGCGTTCGAAGCATCGAAAAACACCGCGAACGGATGCGCAAGAAGTTCGGCCTTCGACCAAACGAAAGCCTCACAACGTTCCTAGCATCGCGTGAGCGTTGATCATACCATGTTTCGTAGCTTTGTGCTTCGATGTTCATCTGCCTACTATCCGCGTAACATACCATGGTAACCCGACCAACCCTAGCCAAAAAGCAGCAGAAGTCTTCAAACTGGACTATGCCGTGGACGAAACGTGAGCTCATCGGCCTTGGTGTTGGTATTGGCGTCATTGTCGTTGGCTACCTGCTTATGTCAACTGGCCTTAGTGATGGCAACTGGGACAACCCTCTTGCAGTCTCCGTTGCTCCCGTTGTGCTTGTCATTGGCTATTGCGTCATTATTCCTGTGGCAATCATGCTGGGCAGTTTCAAAAAAGACGCCTCGCAATAGTCCATCGCTAGCATGTCCGCCCCTCGGAATGCCGTCCGCTCGCTGGAAGCTACCGTAACGCCGGAAGATGAGGCCTCCATCCTGGCACGAACAGAGCGTCTGTTTGCCTCATTGTCCCTCATTCGCTCCGCAGCATCCCTGCTGTTCGATGCCCGAACGTTGTACGCCATGGTGCGCGACGCAACGTTCACAATGTCATGGAATACCAAGGCTACCATCCTCGCAGCACTGCTCTACCTGGTTGTGCCAACGGACTTGACTCCCGATTTCATTCCAGGGATCGGCTTCATTGATGATGCTCTTGTCCTCCGCTGGGTTATAAAACGTCTTCACAACGAAGCGAATCGCTACGCCGATCACATCCGGAATTCACATCGTCCATAGCGGCATCGACACAATCGTTCAGTGATATCCCGTTGAACGTACTCTTATCCGCCCCCTTCAAAGCCTGCACATTTCATCCTTAATGTGACCTTGTGCATTGCTATACCTCAGAACACCAATGATACAGTCCCCCACCCCTACGATTGGCTCGGTAGCCATTGACGACATTGTGCAGCTTGCTGGCGCACCTGTATATGTCTACAACGCGGACGTAATTCGAACGCAGGTACACCGATTGCGCGCGGCGTTTGCCGGCATTCCTGTCCGCATACAGTATGCGTGCAAAGCCCTCAGTAGCATTGCTATTCTGAAACTTATGCGCTCGTTGGGAACGGGCCTGGATACGGTCTCTATCCAAGAGGTGCATCTTGGCTTACACGCAGGTTTTACACCAGAGGAGATTCTCTTTACACCAAACATGGTGTCGTTTGAAGAAATCCGCGAAGCTGTGTCCCTGGGGGTGCATATCAACATCGACACGATTTCGGTACTTGAACAGTTTGGCCATGAATATGGCAACACGGTTCCAGTGTGTCTTCGCGTTAATCCCCACATCATGGCTGGTGGCAACGAACGGATTTCAACAGGGCATATCGACTCCAAGTTTGGCATATCCATCCACCAGATGAGACATGTTCAGCGTATTGTGCAGTCGGGTGGTATCAACGTAAATGGCCTGCATATGCATACGGGGTCCGACATCCTGGACGCCGACGTCTTCCTTCAGGGTGCTGAGATTCTCCTTGAGTTGGCGGAATTATTTCCCAATCTGGCGTTTCTTGACTTTGGCTCAGGATTCAAGGTACCATACAAGCCCGATGATATTGCAACCGATATCGAAGACCTTGGTCAAAAACTCGTCGCTCGTATTTCGGCATTTAATGCCACGCGCTCGTCACCAGTTGAAGTGTGGTTCGAACCAGGTAAGTTCCTTGTAAGTGAGGCGGGAACGTTCCTGGCACGTGTCAACGTCCTAAAGCAAACAACGGCTACAGTGTTCGCAGGCATTGACTCTGGCTTGAATCATTTGATACGTCCAATGCTCTACAACTCCTATCATCACATCGAAAATGTCTCGAATCCCCTAGGCACTCCAAGAATCTATACAGTCGTTGGCTACATTTGCGAAACGGACACGTTTGGTTGGGATCGTAAACTCGCTGAAGTGCGCGTAGGAGATATTCTCGCATTTCGGAATGCTGGCGCGTATGGGTTCACCATGGCCAGCAACTATAATTCGCGATACCGCCCAGCAGAAGTGTTGGTTGATGGGGGCTCGGCGAGAATAATTCGCCGACGAGAAACCTTGGAAGATCTCTTACGCCTTCAAGAAGAGGCTTAGCCTCTTACACTCGAACTGTCAGTCCAAACAAGAACAACACGTCAGTCGGCTTTCGTCCTACGACAACAACGCTTTCCCAAGATGCAACCGACGTTAGGGTCAAGGCTATGTGCCTGCTTAATGGCCACCGAATCGAACCCGTTCCATAGAATCGGACGTTGTTGATATCCGAAACCGATGGTGCCAACCAACATTCATATTCTATGGTGATCGGGGCCGTGCCAACATCGTGAGCACCATACAGCCATCCCACAACACGGGGAGAGACTATTCTGTCATCATTGATGTCGGGCCTTGCTACGAAGGCCATGCCTCTGTAGTTCGAATATTCGTAAGCAGCCGAGAGGCTTATCTTCACCAGGTCGGTGCTATCGTGAACAAGGACGCGCGTAAGACCGATCGACGCCAAACTCCGTGAGTCCAAGCCACGTTGCAAGCTATGCGTGTACCAATACGTCGCAAACGTATACCATGCATCTTTTGGGTATAGGTACAGAACGGTTCGCGAGTTGATCTCGGAATCCGTTGTTCGTGTCCCAAAAAAGCCATACTGCCATGTTGATCTATTCTTGATACCAAGAACGTCGCCAACATGTTGGCCATCAGCTGAGCCGAACAACAAGACCCGGTCCACGTTACCGAAGTTCAACGACATGCTACCATTCAGGGCAGCGGACCATCGAGCTGTATCGGAGCGAAAGAGCTGTGCCGAAACGTTCGTGGAGGTGACGATGGACAAAACGAGCAGGGAGAAACGCACAACTAGAAGGCGAACGTGACTCCGGCGCGAAAGCCAACCACGGACGCTGGAGCGTCAGAGCTGAAGGGCCACGTCATCTGGCGCGAACGCAATGCCTTGAAGCCAGCCGCCACACCGTTTCTGATGATGAAGTAGACAACTGGAGCCAAATCGGGTGAACTTTGCAGCACAGAACGAATAAAGGCCATTGCCGCCACATCGCCAAGACCTTCGATCAACTGGCTTGTAGCCCATTGCAGGACTAGGTGACGCGGATACATCAATTCCCAGGTTCCTTCCACATCAATGCCAATATTGCGTGCCACCTTGACGTTGATTCCCGCTGTAGACTTCTCCCCAAATCGAATGGCGGAGCCAAAGTCATCAACACGCTGCCGATCCACTGGCGTAGCAGCCTGAGCGCGTATGCGGCCCCAAACGGAACCGCCTCCATGCGTCAAAGCAATTATGCCTTCGTCGCCAAGGGCATAACCAAGGCCATAGCTGGCGGTTGGGCTGATGCTCCAAAGGCCAAATCGTGAGGATTGTGGCGTCTCCCCTATTTGCGTCGGACTATCTGGGATGGAAATCGTCTGGAACTCAAAAACATTGCGACGCAGTGATTTTAACGATGTACCTGCAACAGTCCGAATCGACTCCGATCCGATCGATACATACCATCCTGGCGTACCATCGGGCGTCTGTAATAGCCCATCACGATGAGGAATTCCAATCGCATAGCCTCCACTGATCGTGGGCGATTCGACGTTTCTTTGAAAGGAGACTGTCAGAGGCCCGGCAAACGTACTATCTACTTGCCCAGAGGGCGATACCGAGTCCTGCTGGGAATACGCTTTGCCAGCCAAACACAGCACACAAGTAAGGGCGAAGAAGATGCGAACCATGGTAACCTCGGATCTATTGAGTAAACACCACAACGAAACCGTACTTTGGCTAACCGTGGTCAAATATTACCAAATACGGCGACATCCACACGGTGTTCCTTCCAAAAAGTTACGAACCGACTTCATCCGGCCTTGCCATCTGGAGTAGATGCATCACGATAGGAAACGATACGGCATCGTGATATTCATTCATGCCACGCAGCTTGTTAAGGTGAAGCATTCGATCAAACAACGCTATTCGCCAGCATCGTCCGATGATTTCTTTCTGCGGGTACGCATCGTCCGCTCTTTTGGCTTTTGTTCGTCCAGGTTCTCTTTATAGACGAACATGTCCGACGAATAAGCCTTGCTGCGGCGATTATCCGTCTTGGCACGAGCCTTTGCCAGAGCCCCACCCGATAGCCCCTGCATCATTCCCCCAGCATCGCGGCGTTTTGGGGTACCGAAACCTGGAGTGGAAGCGCGTCGGCGACCGCCTTGTGCGGGTTGCGCTTGACGATTCCGCGGTGGACCAAAATCCTGGCGCTCGGCGGACTTCCGGCGATCGGGTCCCGCAGGTGCGCTTCGTTCGTTGCGTGTCTTTCCGTAAGGGCGTGCGCCCTCGGCACGTGGCCTACGTGGTGCCCGATCGTCATCCGTGCGGCGCCGCGGTCCTTGTGGTGGCGCGCTACGCTTTTTCGGCACGGCATATTCTGGTATCATGGCGTCTGGAGAGGAGCGCTCTCTCCGCGCTGGCGGCTGAGCATCGAATCGGCGCCGATCATTGTGTCCAGGCCCCCTACCAGATGGCTGAGAAGGTCGTTGCTGCGGGCCACGACGGGGTCCGCGGCTATCGCGGAAGTCTGGCCGGGCTCCGCGGTCATCACGATATTCTGGTCGCGGACCACGATCGTCGCGACGGTTTGGACGCGGGCCGCGATCGTCGCGCCGTGGGCCACGTTCGTCGCGCCGTGGGCCGCGATCGTCGCGGGATTCAGGGCGAGGCCCTCGGTCATCGCGGCGGCTAGGATTTGCACTCCGGTCGTCGCGGCGTGGTCCAGCTGGCCGGCTTCTCCCAGTATCCCCTTGTGGTCTTCTACTCCGGGCTGGTGAGGGCTGGCGTTGTGGGTCCACACCATATACTTTGGGCGCTGCACCAGCAACGTAGTCATAATCTGGATTGCGACCCTTTCTACCACGCTTCGGTGAAGCAGCGTAGCCCAGAGCAGTATCATTGCTTAACGGCTGCGGACCATCATCGTCAAATTCGTCGTTTGTCCAGCCGTGGTCTGAAGCTTGGGGTTGCAATGAGGTGTCGTCTCCGGTACGGTTCCGACCTGTGCGTCCCTTGCTGGGACGGTTGCGATTCTGCATGGAATGAGAATGTTATGGGAGCCTGCGGCTTCGTGTCAGGTGCAGGCAAACCTCATGCACACAGTGCGTGTGCGAAGCACGGTTGCATCGTGATACGGACAAATCCGTGCGCCGTGTGAAATCGTTCGGGTAGCGGCGAGCTGTCAAGTGTCGCCAAAGGACGTAATTGCGCCTGGTATTGATCCAGTGGGATTCCAGAGCCAAGTGCCTATGACTCTCAATATACGAAAGTTGCGTCATTTGGCCGTGCCCGGAAACGTCGTCCGGGCATGGCCAAACCGTATAGTTATTTCTTCCACTTGATGGTGCAACCAATAGCCTTCGTAGTGGTTGTCGCAATCGTCTGTTGTTGTAACAGCGCCTGCACTGCATCGGCCACGAAGGACTGTTCGACTTTTGTGGCATCATTCGGTTGATCGTCGATGGCTCCTATGTATTCGATGACGAATCCTTTCTTCTGCTTGGAAACAACGAAGACGTGCGGTGTTCTTCGAGCGCCATAGGCTTTGGCAATGGCCTGTGTGTCATCCATTACATATGGGAACGGGAAGCCCTTCTCCGCAGCACGTTTCACCATATTGTCGAACGAATCTTCAGGCACGGCAGTAGTATCATTGGGATTGATGGCGATGACGGGATATCCCTTGGGGGCAAATTCATTGTGAAGAGCAATGATGCGATCTTCATACTTGACGGAGTATGGACAGTGGTTGCAGGTAAAGACAAGTATTGCTCCCTGTTGCGAGCCGAGGCTTCCAGGGAGTGAAACCATCCGACCATCAACATTTTTTAATGAAAACGTCGGTGCAAGGTCGCCAACCTTTACTCCATCAGGCAGCTCACCTGCAACCAGCGACGTGGCCAACAGTATGGCCAATCCAACAATACGAAGTATCACTTTCCATCTCCTTCAAGAAAAGTTCGAAATGTTGTTTCCAACGAACTCCAACTGAATTCCCGTTCGTAGAACACGCGTTTCCCAGATCGTGGCCGAACAAAGAGCGTTGCTGGAATTGCACCACTCCATGTACTATCTACTCGATCAATCCATTCATGAGGTTTTTCCTCATCCAACAGGTAAACAGGTGGCTTCCAGCCTTTCGCATTGATATAGCTACGCACCTTGTCAATAGATTGCAATTCATCGAGCGAAATAAGTACAACCATCAGCGGTTGGTCCTTGTATCGGCTGTAGAGTTTATCGAAATAGGGAAGCTCTACGACACAAGGTTTACACCACGTTGCCCAGAAATTCACGACAAAGATCGTGTCACCACCACGGTCCAAACGATCGAACAGGCTATCCAGCGTAAGCGGACGAACCTGGCCAAAACACAACATGGGTGAGAGCAACAGTGCAAGGGCTATCAGTGTTTGCTGCATGCTTTTCCAACGACGGGTACTAGAATCCAAGATTGCCCTGAAGGGCCTCGTCGGGCGGAACAACGATCCCTTGTGCGAGAGGTTCCAGAAGGTTATGGTCAGCCCGGTTGACCTTTACCCTTGCAACGTTTTTCGATACAGGCTCTGCAATTAATCTGCCATCTGGAAGGGGGCCCAGGATTCCTTTCAGGCGTTCTTTGTCGTCGTCGAATAGCCACGTCTGCCGTTCGGTTCGTTCAACGATTACGGGCATTCGTTGTTTGGCATTGTGGATCCATGCCATGAGAGTGTTCGCGGCTGTGGTGGCAATACTAAAGGTTCGATGAACTTCGCCAGTATTTCGATCGAGCCAGTCATCCCAAAGGACGCCCAAGGTAATCAACGAGCCGTCCACCGCCCGTATGTGGTACGGCCGTTTCACAGAGCCTTCAGTACGCCATTCCAGAAAACCATTGACGGGGATCAAGCCCCTTCTGCGTACTGCTGCGTCCCGGAATGCGGGTTTTTCGAACATGGTCTCGGAGCGTGCGTTCAACGTCATCGAGCGTAGTTCATCTGCTGCGGCGGTATCGTTCACCCAACGTGGTACGAGACCCCATTGGGCCATTCCGATGCGATGTGGTTCACTATTCGTGACGATGGGAAGCGCGGGAAAAACGAAACCAGAGACGTGCACATAGGGCTCATAGGTTTCCGACGCGTCAAAGGTCGCGCCGAGATCCGTTTCGATGACGTGCGTACTGGCATAGATGGAAACAGTAAAGCACATGGTGTTTTTGCACCCATCCTTGAAGCGGGTCAGCAGAAATCGAGACAGCGGCCCTTGCCGACCAGGAGGTTAGCGTGGGCGCCTAATGTTGAATGTCCCTGCAGAGATGGAAATCGGTTGGTAGAGCGGGCCAAGAGGCTGCATGGTGCCGGAAAAACTCCCAGTTACTCTTCCCGCCATACGACTGATATCTTCAATGACAACAATACCGTCGGCAAGAATGTAACTACGATCGTTTCCAGTACGTGGACGTATCGTCATGCTGATGGCAATACGCTGGCGTTCATCCGTGCGATACTCTCCTTCAACGGTATCACGAAGATTAATGGAGATTGCGAACTCTTCGGAGTTAGGCGTAAGGCCGGACCATGTGATGGATGTCGCACCGTCTGCAACGGTAGCCGAGCTTAGAGAGTCCGCTGTATATCCACGAAAGGCCGCATTCACGTAAATATCTCCATTCACGGTAAATGCATTGGAAGCCGATGTTGGAATCGTTGGCCGATTATCCGTTTCAACCAGCGACGCGTCTTCACTGCTGCATGCTGCCAGACTCAGGATGCACAGCACAACAATGCAAGCGAACGGTACGAGGCGTTTCATCAGTGCGCGGAGAGAAGCGGAATGACCATCACGATGATCAGGACAACAATGCCTGCCAACATGAGTAGGGCATAGTTTTGCGCGATGCCTGACTGCATGGTGCGGAGGAGAGACGAAAAGCTGTGCACTAATTTCCCTGACCCATTGATGATTCCATCAATGATGCGTACATCAACAATTTTCCAGAGGACGTCACGAGACGTATACAGGATGGAGTTGACGAACAGCATATAGTACGCCTCGTCCACGAAATACTTGTTCCAGAGCAGTTTGTACAGTCCGCGCATACGGTTGGCCATCGACTCTGCTTTCGCCGAACCTCCACTGTACACACTACGCGCCAGCATGATGCCGGCGATGGCAATCACCGTGGATGCGCCCATCAGGGCCCACTCCGTGGCTGCATGGTCGCCTTCATGTTTCTTGAGGAAGGCAGTGCCCCCTGCAAAGACAGGCTCAAGCCAATGTTCGAGAAGATTGGGAACATGGATGACATGGCCTATGACATGCGGTACACCAAGGAATCCACCCACTGCGGAAAGCACGGCAAGAACGATCAGTGGGACCGTCATGCTCGCAGGCGATTCATGCGGATGAACGTGATGATGATCGAAGCGCTCTTCACCCAAGAAGGTTAGATGCGTCAATCTCCACATGTAGAACGCAGTCGTAAATGCCGCCAATGCACCCACTCCCCACAGAATGGGACTTCCGTTAAGGAAGCCAAACCACAGTATTTCGTCCTTGGAGAAGAAGCCGGAGAAGAACGGAATACCTGAAATTGCCAAGGTGCCAACGAGGAAGGTCTTGTACGTAATGGGCATGTACTTCTTCAGGCCACCCATTTTTTGGATGTCCTGTTCTTCGTGCATGCCGTGAATGACGCTTCCCGATCCAAGGAACAGCAGCGCCTTAAAGAAGGCGTGCGTCATAACGTGGAAGACACCGGCAGTAAAGGCTCCCACGCCAAGAGCGACGAACATGAAGCCTAACTGAGATACCGTTGAATATGCGAGAACTTTTTTGATGTCATTCTGAACAATGCCAATCGTTCCCGCAATCAGCGCCGTTGTTATACCAACACCGGTGATGACGGCCATGGTATCGGGTGACAGAGCGAACAACACGTTCGTACGAGCAATCAGGAAGATTCCCGATGTGACCATCGTAGCGGCGTGAATAAGCGCCGACACAGGCGTTGGACCCGCCATAGCGTCGGGCAACCATACGCCAAGGGGAATCTGGGCGGATTTCCCAGTACAGCCTAGGAAGAGGAGAAGGGTGATGATCATGACGGCCGTGTCTCCCTTTTGCCATACGGCAGGAGCTTGCGCGTTGATCGTCGCATAGTCCAACGTGCCGAACGTATTGAACAGCATGAACATGGCAAGAAGCACGCCGAAGTCGCCTATCCGATTGACGATGAATGCCTTCTTGGCCGCATCCCCTGTCCACGTTATGAACGAACCATCAAATTTTCGGTCGTACCAGAATCCAATCAGCAGATATGAAGCAAGGCCCACACCCTCCCAGCCCAGGAAGGTGAGAAGAAAATTGCTCGAAAGAACCAGGTTCAACATCATGAATACAAACAGGTTCAGGTAGGCGAAGAATCGTGAAAATCCTTTATCGCCATGCATGTACCCTGTCGAGTAGACATGAATCAGGAAACCAATGCCTGTAATGATAAGCGTAAACAGGATCGACAGTTGGTCGAACTGATAGGCTATATCAACGGAGAAGCTTCCCGTCGCAATCCATGTGAAGACAGTCACCAGTTCGGATCGGTTCTCTGCCGGCATGCCCAAGAGCTGGAAGAAGGCAATCACCGCCGTTACAAAGCTGGCAAGGATTGCCGTGCTGGCAATCGTGCCCACCAGGCGCTCGCTTTTCAGCTTTTTGCCAAAGAGGCCAACAATGAGAAAACCCAAGAGTGGGAAGAGGGGTATGAGGGCAGCGTAATTCATCCGATTTCCGGGGCTATCGTTTCGAAATCGTGTTGTTCTATCGACATTTCGACATTCTGGAAGCGAAACCGCATGGTTTCGTCAACGATCATCATGCAATTGCGTTCTACCTTCATCCAGTCCGAGCGACGTGCCGTAAAGGGCTCCGACGCAACGACAACGGCGCTAGGTCTGCCATACGTGGGTTCCATGATGCAGAGTTCCCCACGACAGTGATATTCCTTGCCATACATGTAGTACAGGGAGGCAGGCTGCACACTTGGATTCGTTGTATAGCGCACAACGATAAGGCTTGTTCCGTTCGTTACTGCCAGGTTGAGATAGGAGTGCGAACGGACGCCACCTTCCACAAGCAACCTGTCAAGGTCCTCGAACATCTTCGTCATTGCGTGGACCATCTCTTCGTTCGTTACATGTCCGAAGGGGTCCTGAATATGATTCAGGAAAAGACCGAAGAGATGCTCAGAGTCCGTCGAACCTTGAATGGCATCATAGGCAGTATCGTTCAGTGTACGGAGCAATCGCCTGCGAATGCTCTTGTAACCGCCGAGAACCCCATTGTGCATGAACATGAGCTGGCCGCACCAAAACGGGTGTGAGTTCACTTCTTCAACGGAGAGACCAGGGGATGCTGCACGAATGTGAGCGAACATGCACGGAGAGTAGATTTTCCGGGCCAGCTGCTTCAGGTTCTGATCGCTCCACGACGGTTTGATACTCCGGAACACACAAGGTTCATTGTCAAGCTCGGGAGTGTACCAGCCGATGCCAAAACCGTCGCCATTGACCGCGACACTCATCTCTCCTGCATTGACGCTCTGCGCCGTTACAAGCGAGAACTTAGGCTTGTACAACAAGTCGTCGGCCAAAACTGGCGGACCGATATAGGCAAAGAAACGACACATGAGCGACCGGGGCCAAAAATACGAACGATGTTGGTACGAAGACTGCACCTAGAAACGAAAAAACGCCCCTAGCCATCAGGGCCAGGGGCGTTCTTGGGATTGGCTCAGTTGAGAGCTGCTTCGCGATTCGTGCACCACGTGTTGTAGACGCCATCGAGCAGAAGGTTGAAGGCATCGGCTGCTTCACGAGCTGCGTCCAAGGCTGCTTGCTTTTGTTCGGTGGATTGACACATTTTGACGAGAGCTTCTCGCGTCACCGTGCGGTGGATTTCATCGGCGTGTTCATGCACGGCAAAGAACTCCAGAGCGTTTGGTGTGTCGAGGTTGTACCACTTCTTCAAACCGTCAATCTTCGTTGTCGAGATTTCTGGGATTTGTGACTCGTAGGCGTACAGTGCTGCCAGTCCTTCAGCCGGGTTATCGCGACGTGCCAACTCTTTGAGGATGCTGACTGAAGCGCGTGTGTGTGGCAGGAATCGGCGCGATGCAAGCTCCTCACGCGACACACCGACTGTTTCTGCAAAACGACGCCACAGCTCTGGGTGGTTGTTCACGCCATGCTCTTCCTCGATCAGATTCTCGAGAAGCATTTGGCGAACTTCCATGTCGTCGCAGTTCGCGTGCGTCGCACTGACGTATGTGGGGAAGAAATGTACCTGATGATAGTACTCTGCCGCATACTCGCGGAGCATGTCAATGGTTAGCTGCCCGTCGTTCCACATGATATAGAACGGATGCTGCAGCATGTGACGCTCGCTGACGATTTCGTCAAGCTTTTGAAGAAACTCTTCTGTGGTCATGATGGAACCCGAAGACAGGTGTGTGAATATCGGATAAGGGCTTCAAAGATAGTCGTTTTCGTAGTTTTGTCAACGACAGAATCATCGGAACAGTTCATCCATGGTACCGTTTTCTTTTCCCTCGCCGGAAGGCGAGTTCTTTGCCGACGAGGACGTGCTCACCGTCCTTACGGCTCGCGTCATTCTGTATGACGATTCTTGGCATACCTTCGACGAAGTGATCGATCAGCTCGTGCTTGCAACTGGTTGCTCGTTTGGCAAGGCCGAGTCGATAACTCATGAAGTCCACAACAACGGCAAGGCTGTTGCTTATGAGGGTGACATGGGCGAGTGCATTCGAGTGAGCGCCGTCCTCGAAGAGATTGGCCTCAACACGCAAATCGAAATGTAAACGGAAGGTAACCACGGCCCCCTTCCAGCACGAATCAGGGCTTGCGAGTGGTTGTATCCGGCACGGCTGGTGGTGGAACGGGCACGGGTGTGGCCGTGCCATTTGGACGAGGTACTTGCTGACCACCGCGCGGTGGGGTCATGCCCTGAATCTGACGTTGGAGCATGTTGTTGAGGTTTGTCCCACCGGACGATGAATCGGGAGTGACGCCAGGGATGTTTGGAAGATTGAGGTCTGGACCTCGAATCTGGAGGGCATCACGGTTGTTGTCGATCATTTGATCCAACAGTCCACGTTCGCCAGCTTTGGCTCGTTGAAGTAGCTCACCGTCGAGATCGCGAAGCAACAAGGAGTCGTTGACTTCCACGTTGTTGATCTTGGCGAGGGCATACTCCAAACTTGGTCGAATTTCCTTGGCATATTCTGATCGTGGATAGGTCTCGACGAGGATGCCGTAATAATGCATGGCGGAGTCAAGGTCGCCGACTTCCCGCTCAAACATCCAGCCTGCCATGTAGAGAGCCTTAGGGGCATCGTCCGGGAAACGGGCCGCGGCGTCGGCATAGGTTGATGATGCATAGGACCAGTCCTTGACCTTTCGGTAGGCGGTGGCCGCCTGGAACAGTCTCTCGGCGTCATTGGCATTGGAACCATCGCCGTAGCCGAGCTCCGTGGACGCTTGCTTCGAAACGTCGGACGTGGGATACCACTGCGTCACGAGATCAGCAAGACTATCAGCTACATCCGGGTCAACAGAGCGCATCAAACGAGACTGAGAAAACAAGTAGCGAGGCCGTTCGGGATCGTCAACCGGTGCGAAGTCATGAGCCTGCTCATAGTATTGCATAGCCGAGTCCACATTGGAAAACTGTTCATGCACACGTCCGATTGCATATCTCTCACGGGAAATGAGCCTCGCCATACTATCCCGCTTCTCAGGATTTGCACTTACAACGGCTTGGAACTGCCCAATGCGTCGTTTCGCATCATCATATGCTTTTAGTCTCGTGTAGTACTTGTTTGCTACTTCGTACACTGCCGTTCGGATAACCTTTGCCTTGGCGAAATATGCAAGTGCACCTTCATAGTCCCCTTTTTTGTACAGTTCCATACCCTTTTGGTAGGACTGAGCGAGAACTTCATGCCTACCAACGTAAGCTGTATCGGCCTTTCTTTCGGCAGCTATGATGGCGGGTGAATTCAGATCTTTCTTGCGTTTGCGTTCAAGAGCCATCCGTTCCGCGTCAATGAAGGACTTCCATTCTTCGAATTTTCGGTCAGACTCCATATCGGCAAAGATGTCTTCGGCTGCCTGAAGACTATCCAATTGAACCAACGATGCCGCTTTGTAGAGTTTTGCCTCAAACTCCGTCAACGCATCCGGCGAGTAGTCGAACACATCTTCAAACGCCTCGATTGCCCGGTGATAGTTCCCTACACGATAATTCAGTCCTCCGACTTCTACCTGCCAACGGGCTTGGACCTCCGCATCGTCCGTTTGAGCTATGGCCTGTTTGTATGGCTGGATGGCCTTGTCAAGTTCACCGTCCTCAAGTGCCATTTCTGCTTGAATACGATAGGCTTCGGAAAGAATGTCGTACCGGTCTCGATACCATGCAACATCAATACACTTGGACAAAGCTGTACGTCCTTGGCTTACTTTTCGTTGCAGCAGATAGTCCTTGGCCAGAAGCAAGTAGGAATCAGGGGCATACTCTCCTTCAGGGAATTTCTCGACCTGTTCGAGACACTTTTGCTGAGAAGGTAGGTATTCACTCTTGAAAAAATAGGCTTTTGCCATATGGAATAACGAACCTTCGACATAATCGGTGCGGGATCGTGTAGCCAGGATTTTTGAACCCTTGATGAGGATACTATCTACCTTGGTCCCTACGGGTTGCAGTTTGGATTTTTCAATAACGAACGCTTTGAGGAATTGATAATTGGCACTCTTGGGTGGCCCTTTTTCCAGTGAATCAACACCTGTAATGACGGGCACAAACAGCCGCGGTTTCGTTCGCTTGTTCTCATCCTGAAATGCGAATTCGTCCTCTACCTCAATGGTGATGCGCCGAATATTATAGTACGTGTTGAAGTACGTGGTTTGATTGTCAAACCACGAACAGCCCGTTGCACACAGACTAACGAGAACGAGAATTATGAGGTGCTTCTGTGTCATCGTTTGAGCCAAATTGCCCGAAGTTCTTTCTGACGCGTGGTTGGATTGGCAACGTTGATAAGCTTCCACGTTTGTACCGATGTTGGCGTTATCTGTGTCTCGTAGAGCCTGCCATCACATTGTGCCGTAATCTGATGGCTTGCGCCAGGAGGCTCTGACAAATACTGGTCCAGAAGTGCAACCGACGTAACTCGGCGTTGGTCCACGGCTACGATCTCGTCATCAACGGCCACTCCAGCTAGCCATGCTGGTGATCCTTCTTCGACCATTTTCACCAACAATCTACCAGACTCTTCCCGTACCATCATCCCTGTAAAGGGGCTAGGCGACGTCGAAGCAAAGGCACGATTTTCACCAAAGCTTATTGCTTCCGCAGTTCTGGTGTTCATCTGAAGAGTCAGGCCTACATGTGCCAAGATGGCATCATAAGGCAACTCCTCCGTGCCACTGAGCCAGCCCATGAGGACGTCGCGGAATTGAACGCCGCAACCACGTTCCATAATGGCAATGCATTCCTGTTCGCTCATTCCAATGGCTGGATTCTCTTTATAACGAGCCCAAAGTGCCCGCAACGCATCATCGAGGCTCCGTTTGCCGTCAGTATGGTCAAGGATGTATACATCCAGCAACAAGCAAACAACACCACCCTTCAGGTAGTAGGATGGGAAACGATTATTGGCATCTGGACTCTGCATGTACAGTTTCAGCCATGCAAGGGACGAGCTATCTCGGACGGACATGCGAAACCGTCCTGGAACACGCATAAGTCGTGTGATGTGATCTTTTCCAAGAATATCAAGATACTCTCGTTCCGTACTGAATCCGCATCGATACGTCAAAAGGTCATCATAGTAGGATGTCAGACCTTCAGCTAACCACAACATTGGAGTGAGTGTCTCCTTGGTGTAGTCAAACGGTCCCAAGACGTCCGGTCGGATGCGTTTGATGTTCCAAAGGTGGAAGTACTCGTGGCATAGAAGGGACAGCAGGTCCAGTGTCTTCGCCTTGTCGAGCAAGGTTGATGGATCTACGGCATTAACAGAGGAACGCCCATGTTCAAGGCCACCGCCGATACCAGGATAGACCCAGACAATAAACACGTAGCGGTCGTAAGGTATGCCCTCAAAGAGTCGTGCTTCTGTTTCGACAATGGTCACGAGTTGGGCAACAAGCCAATCGGCATCTACCTGATGATTGCCACACAAAGCCAGCTCATGGCGCACCCCAAGCACGTTGAACATTCGTACTGTATGACTTCCGATTTCTATCGGCGAATCAGCAAGCACGTCATAGTTGAGTGCTCCAAAGGTCCTGCCATCGGAAGATACGGGCGAGAGCGCAGTGGATATATGAGGCCATTGCTTCGCGTCACGTAAAAGGACAACATGATGGATTTCATTCGTACGCCCTTCCACATACATCATCGTGGCCACTGGCATGATCGATGCATGGAATCGATTAACGTGGTTTGTGCGTACCGTACGCTCGTTGCAATAGACGACGTATGTGACTTCAATCGCCGTTGCGCCACGAGTCGATATCACCAGAGATGCCTTATCCCGCCAACGCAAGGGGGCTTTCGTCCGCACTCCATTGTTTACAATCCACGCTTCGACATTACCTTGATGCCCAGCGAAGTCCCGAATCTTGTACGATCCTGGGGCCCATGACGGCATAACGAGTGTGACCTCTTCTGTCGTGACCTTGCTTACAGTGATTGTCACGGTTACAAGGTGGCGTGATGCATCCTCAAATCCAACCGTGTACATGATGTCGGCGGTTGACTGAAGTAGTTGCTCGTCGCGTTGTTCGATAGAATAAGACATGGATTATCGCTGGCCGAAATATGTAGCATTCATAAAATCGTCACCATCATCGGATGTTGGCTTTGTTTGGCCTGGTACGTCAACACTTCCGGTGATTTCCTGATATCGTTGCTTGTTTTTCGCCCATTCTTGGGACTTTGCGTCGATTGCCGATAGAAGGGATGCCCGGTGGGCATCCTGCCATGAGGGATCTTCTAGTAGCGAGGCATGAACGAACGGTTCTTCGGACTGCAAGCGTTCGAGCTTTCGTTTCTCGCGGCGCACGTGAGCCGTCAAACGGTCTCGTTCTTCAGCCAATACGTCCGCATCCATTGACCCGAGTACGATATCGTCAGCAACGCGCGACTCCCAGACTGCCATCAAGGACGCCAGCTGGGCAGTATTTCTGGCCGCATATGCCGATTGTACCTGATGCCACGTATTCTGGGTCACATCAGGATCGGCACCGGAATCAGGATGGAGCTTTTTAGCGAGCGTTCGATACATGGAAACAAGCTCACCATCGGACTGTGTTGCAGACGAAGCAGCATTGCGCTCTTCAGTCGTCATATCGAACGTTTCCTGGAGACGCCTTCGGAAGCGGTCATACTCTCGATCAACCACCATATTCACGTAGTCAATCGTCTCGGGCGTAAGACGTTCGCCTCGCGTGACCTTAATGGTCAGCAGCTCAATGCGTCGAAACAACTCAGCATTGGACACAGCGAGCATCTGAAGTTTCCGTTCGAGGTCACCGAAGCACGATGAATAGAGCGCCGTCAGTCGAGGTCGTTCCAGAACAGTAAGCCGATGCCATTCGTCGGAGCACTCCCGAAGCTCGTTTCGCAATGCTTGAATCTCGCCGCGAAGCTCTACAATACGAGGATGGATGATTGGCTGTACCATATCGTCTTCTATGCTGTTTCCCGAGCCCAGAAGGTTGCTACAAGCATCTCTGCCAGTGCACACAGTAAAGCAAGCACGACACAGAGCGGCCAGAGCTCGGAACCAGTTCTAGCACGCTGCACCTCCGCACCCAACGGTTTGGTTGGATCCAACAGCACGGCCTGGTCACCGTTTTCCAGAAGCCGCCCTGCAGCGTCGCGTAACGCTTCGGGCTCAAGATAGTCAAGACGCGACTCTGTTGATGGAGCGTTTACGGCGATGGCAGCAAGGGGCACGCTATCGGCAGTTACCACCCTGACAACACCCGCAGCAGGCTGCGGGGGCACAACAATGACAGATCCATTGGCGGACTCAACAACCGCGGCAGGACTGGTCACGCCAGTTGCGTCAATCACGGAAATATCGGACCGTCCAGCCAAGGAAGGTGGCACAGGCACCTGTATACGTTCGCCAATAGCCACAGCACTTTGCGACAAAACGGTGCTCATGGAGTATAGCGCCAAACGCACCATGGTGGCAGGAAATAGTCCTGATCCAGGGAACGAAGACCATTCGGATGTTGGGGCAACACCAAAGGCGACAATGCGGCCGGAACCGACCGCCTGCTCAACCATAAAGCCACCAAGCGTAGACTCAATGATCATCGATGCCCCATCAACTGTTCGCTGCCTTCGAATAGATGGCAACTGTCTTCCAGCTGCGTCACTACCAGTTGGTGATGCGAATACTCCAGCGAAAACAGGATGTGTTCGATCCAACTGCCGGATTGCCATAGGACGGTCATCAGACGCATACGTCATCGGACCAACACGAATACCAGCAGCCTCTATGAAGTCGACAGTACCGGCGTCCTCCGTGGCAAAGACAACAACTGTCCCGCCACCAGTGACGTACTGCATCAAGGCAGATGCCTCAGAAGGGCGAATCGCCCCACCAGCTAGATAGACAACATCAAATTGCCCCAATTGACGCACCGCATCCGCCATACTTGGAAATGCCGTTGACGGAGGAATGGACGGATCGGCTTTCCGGAGACCAAATGTCACGTTCACGAATCGTGACGATTCATCCGGACCAACAATTGCCACCGAAGCCAGTGCAGGTACAACAAGCCCAGCATAGCGAACGTTGTCCCTATCGATAGCATCGTCTTCGATTTCTACAGAAACAGCTATTGATCCACGAACACGTGGCGGTGCCGATAGGATAACACTACGGGTTTCGCCACGAGGAACGTCAATACTCCGCTGAGCGACGCGCACCCCATTGTATGACAACCAGACAGTCAATCCAGATGCATCCGTAGAGCTACCATTACGGACCCAGGATTCCACTTCCACCGCTTTATCAGGTTGAACCAACGCCGTGCGCACCACTACGGAGTCAACACTGCAATTTCGTTCAAGACCCTTGTTTCCTTCGCCAATGGTTGGAATCAGCATGGAAACGTCGCGCCGGATGATAACACCAGTGTCCGAATCATCCCGATCGATGATGTTACGTTGGCCGTCCGTGATCAACATAACGTCCTGCCGAACATGACTAGCGTTATCAAGAAGTGACTCTGTTGACCTCAGTGCACGCCCAATATCGGCACGACCATCGGCAATCTGCAGCTGATCAATCTGCGACAGCGCTACAGAAAACGTCCGTGTAAACGAAACAGCCCGTTGAGAAACATCACCAGCAAGGGGAAGGATTGCAACTTCATCCCCATCCTTGAGAGCTGCAATAATCGACCGTGCTGCAGCCTGTGCCTGGCGGAACCGTGAACCTCGCTGATCGGCCGCCTCCATACTCGCCGAGTTATCTATCAACAGAACAACACTTGCCTTCGCATCAACGCCCAAGAGGGGCAAGGTCGTTGGAATAGTCGGACGTGCAAAGGCCAACACGGCAAAGATGATCAGCAGAGTGCGGAGGACCAATAGCAGAATCTGTTGAATCTTCAGTGCACGCACTCTCGACTCACGGAGGGCCTGCAAGAATCGCAACGTGCTAAAGTCTACTGTCTTGAGCCGACGAAGGTTTAGCAAATGCAGCAAGACGGGTATGCTTGCTGCAGCTAGACCGAAGAGGACAAACGGGTTGAGAAAGTTCATCGATATCAGTGTCAGGTTAACTTCACGAGGGCACGCAGCTCTCGTACTTCATCGGTTGTCAGGTGGCGATACTCTCCACGCTTCAGGCCACGCGTTGAGAGAAATGCATACTGTTTGCGATCCAACGTTGTAACCTCGTATCCCAACGACTCGAAGATTCGCCGTACTTCACGGTTGCGCCCTTCTTTTATTTCGAGATAGGCAATCGTCTTATCCTCTGGATCGATCATGACCGTTGAGGGTTGCGTTGGTCCATCTTCGAGTTCGACGCCAGCGGCAATTGCTCGTGCATGCTGTGGCAGGAGCATCTTATCCAGTTTTGCCTTGTAAAGGCGGGGCACACCATATCGGGGATGCGTCAATCGATGTGCAAGATCGCCATCGTTGGTTAGGAGTAATACGCCGGTCGTGTTTCTGTCAAGCCGGCCTACAGTGAACAGCCTTGTGTGAATGCGAACGAGATCAAACACCGTACGGCGTCCTTTTTCATCGGATGACGTCGCGATTGTGTCCTTGGGCTTGTTGAGCAAGACATACGTAAGGTGTTTATTCCGAGTAATCGGTTCGCCGTTGACGGTCACAAAATCGTCGATGCGGACCTTCGTTCCTAGCTCGGTAACAACATCGCCATTGATGCGGACGTGTCCATTACGAATGAGCTCGTCTGCATGGCGTCGCGAGGCGACGCCCGCATCCGCTATCGCCTTGTTCAAGCGCACTTCTTCCGGCTGCAACTGAACATCTTGCTTCCGTGGCACCTTTTTCGCCGTCGTGCGAGATGTACTCGCCGACCCTCCCGAAGTGACTCGTTTGGTGGCAGGGCCCCTTTTCTGATAAGGAGTTGAGGACGGAGAATCATCGCGACGCGGTGACGAAGACTTTTTGGATGGGCCAGACTTACGATTGTTCTTCATGGCGTGGATAAGACGATAGCCTTGAGGACTACGCTGTGCACTTCTGCAGGTGAGATAAGATTCATACAATCATGAGTGCCGATTGGGCAAACGGACGTACCATGCGGACTGCATGGGCGGCACTCGAGATGGTGTTCGACTACGTGAGCGACGCTACCGAATGGTTTGAACCCGAATGCCGGAACAGTGGGCCCAAAAATACCAATAGCTGGCACGTTCTGCAGCGAAGCTAGATGGAGTGGTGCACTATCATTACCTACCATGGCGGATGCATGGGCAATCACAGTGGCCGATTGACTGAGCGTTGCAGTTCCAGCAAGATCGATTACTCCCGGCGTTGCGATACATCCTTGCACCGATGCGTCACCAAGGAGAACGACGCCGAGGCCAGACTGGAGACAACGAAACGCAAGATCATTCCAGTATTGGCTGGGCCAACGTTTTGTTGGCCATACGGAACCTGGAGCCAATGCGACGTAACCCTCCGGCAATGCAAGTCCTTGCAACCATGCACGCTCGTCTTCAGAAAACAGTGCAATTGGCGTAAGGTACTCTTTTGCTGGAACACTTGTGCAGAATGGCGACAACAGCCAGAGCGACCTATCAGCTTCATGCATCGGATATGGATACGAGATCACATGCGTAGCAATGCTGGCAGTATGGGCATCAGACCACGTCACAATGGCCCGAGCGTGACGCATTCTTCGAACGAGTTGAGCGCTGCGATAACTCTTGTGAGGGACGAAGACCATGCTCTTGGCCGAGACCTGACAGGCTTCTGCGACACGACGTAAACCGTCGGCGGACTTATCAGCGCCACGCTTGTCGAACGGAATAATGTCAATCGGTATTTGGACGCGATCAATCGCTTGTGCTGCCGAAGGTGTCGTAACAATCTTCACGCGGGCAGATGGGAACGCATCTACGCATGCCTTAAGGAGCGGCAAGGTAAGGAGAACATCTCCCAGAAATGCGGTCTGAACGACAACTACTGTATCAATGGTGCGATCAATAATCATGTGCGCCACCGCCTGTGCTGCCAGCTCCATTGTCCGGGCTCGGCACGTATGATGTCTTCAAGATCCAACACATGACGTCGTGTTAGTTCGGCAATACCTTCTGCCGATGCGTCAAGATCAGCGGAAGGAATCTCGTGAAACGGTGCCACGTACGTGCCGTCGGATTGTCGTTGCGCATAAGCGGCGAACATTGGTGCCTTATATCGCAGAGCCAAGGCTGCTGGTGCTTCGAAGGTAGGAGTCTCTCTGCCAAAAAAAACAACCGGTCGGTTAACCAATGGATCGGCGTATTGATCAGCCAAGAACGCTACTGTCCCCCCTTTTTGCATTGCCGTGACAAGTGGCCGTGCCGCCTGCCCCATTGGTACAATGATGTTTCCAAACCGTGTACGAATGGCATTGAGGAATTTATCAGCTTTTGCATTGTGCTGTGGATGAACAACAATCGTGAATGGGACCTTGGCCATTAATGCACCAGCTAAGGCCAGAAGCTCCCAGTTACCGTAGTGACCGCTCATCAGCACTGATGGTTCACCCCGAGCGGCCCTCCGCTCAAGTACGTCAATGCCTGGTATTGCAATCCTCGCCAATATGTCTTGCTTTGATGCATGAGACATTGCAAGAAGCTCAATCAGGGTGATACCAAGATTTCCGTACGCTGATCGGACGATTTCGTCGACTACGTTCGGTTGAGCCTCCGGAAAGGCCTTTCGCACATTGTCGCGTGTAATCGCATAACGTGAGGAATCCAGTCTCGTAAGCACCCTGCCAATTCCTACACCACAAGACGTCTGAAGTCCCCTTGGCAATTCACGCGTGAGGAGCCCTAGCAACCGAAGACCGTACGTTAACAGTGGCTCTGACATTACCGCCGAAAGAGATCTTGATTCTGCCGATTGGCGTTCACGTCATGTGATCCCTTAAGGACCCAACGTTTGTACCAGTTTGGTTCCTTTGGACCACCAATAATCGTTGTGTGAACGAGCGTATGTGTGTTATTCTCCCATCGATCAACAAAATAGAAATGGACGCCGCCTTGCACACCAGCGTAGAACCAGTCTTCCCATGGCTTCTCATTTACGGATTGTACGGACGTGTTCAGTTCCGTAGGCCAACCATATGTGAGAAGAACTCTGCCACGGTCCGTTTTCCATGGCTTAACCATGGTGGCTCCGAGGAACAGTAACTCTGCCTTCTTTAGGTCGGCATGAAACTCGACCAATCTTTCGTTGACGGCCGTCGTTGTGTCGGGATCCCTTCGCTTCCAAAAGCTGTACAGGTATCGTTGTTTGGCTTTTTCGGTAGTCAACTCTTTTCGAATAGCCATCTCCTGTGGCACAGCGAGTATATCGGATTGCTCCAACCACTCATCTAGGCGTTGGCCTTGCAACGTAGAAAACTCTGAACGGGAGAATCGCTCTTCATCAGATAGGAACTCTTCCTTCTCTGGCGGAATTGCCGGATTAAGAATATAGAATCTTTCCAGCCGCTCTCTGAGGATCGACCGCTTCTCGGGATGAAGGAGCCGCACAACCAGATTGTAGACACCCGTTGGCAAGACGTCAACCGCAAAGGTAGACCTGTCAACCAATGCATCAGCTGTGGCCAACATCGTCTTCTCTTGCGTAAACACCGACCGCTTCACGGCATCCAATACTTCGAACTGGAGGGCAAATGAGTCCATCCCAGCCGACTTGATGTTGTAGATTTCCAGATACGTGTTCAACGACGCATCTTCGCCAATACACTCTCGTCTTGGATCGGGAATCGCATCAACGGTATTGCGTATGAATTGCAGTGGAAGCGATGCCACTGGTACCGCAGGGGGCTCGACGAATAGAATGGAACTTAGTGCCGGAGCCTGTGGGATTGGCGCAACTTGGCTGACAAACTGGTCAGTTCGTCTTGTAACTGTGTCGTTGAGGTCATGTACGTGAACGGAAACCGAGTATTGAGCTGGTTCAATGTAAACGGTCCTAAATCCTGTCAGAAACGTCTTGTGGCTGGGCTTGAGTTCACTCGATGCGGCAGACGCAGTCCATTCATCGACTATTGTGTCGCCAACTACAGGCGCTAGCTGTCTGCGAAATCGAGCCTCGCCGACGTATGTACTACCATGGGCGACATAAGTAAGCGATGTATCAGGAAACGAATAGTGGAATTCCCAACGAATCTTACCACTATCTGCTTTGAACTGTACAATGTCAACAACCAGATCGAACCGCTTTTGGGCATTCGAAGGTTGTGTAAACGATATAAATGCCAATAATGCCAAAAGTAGTGCGGCACGCCACATAAGAAACTCCGTAAACAATGATGCCGCCTGACACGTGGTGTCGGCGGCATCGTTTTCAAAGGTCACGTGGAACGATCAATTGAAGTTCATCATCAAGCTTAGTCTGTTGACGAGTCCGACGATCCTTCGACCTTGCAAACTCATCTACAAGCAAAAACTCAAACCAAGACCGGATGCGGAATCAAAATTTCCAAGCTTGGCCAAGAATCGTAGATGAGTTTGTACGGTGGAAGGATCGTCGGACGATCCTCCCAGTCTCCCACCGTGCATACTCATCTACGAGCGAAGAACTCGAATCAAGACCGGACGCCGAATGAAGATCGCCAAGCTAGCTTGGCCGACATTCTTCGATTTCTTTGCTCGTAGATGAGTTTGCACGGTGGAAGGATCGTCGGCCTCGTCGATTGACTAAACGGCTGTGAGAGATTTAAACGACTTCAGTTCTCAAGGGGAAAAATGTAAGATTACTCAACTTTGCGTATAAGTACGTGAGCTTTAACTAATTGTGTGATGAATACGCCGCGCGGCGTCCACGAACAACGGACCCAATTGCGGGACGAACGCGCCGCTCGGCCGCTGAGGCATGTACCTAATTGCGCGACAAAATTCTCAAGTGACGGTGTTTCGACTCCCTCTTGATTCATCTCTTGTGATCACTACATCTGATGGCTCAAAGTTGTTTACTCTTGTGACGAGCTCAGCAGTCTTTCCACTGTTCAAACTCACTTACAAGTTGAAGACTTCGAAATATGTGGCGAAGTTACGTGATCTTGTTTTTTTCTCCGGTGATGGCGGGTCTATATTAGTGTGAAAAGAAACCACGCGCGGCAAGAACGGTGCCGAGATCGTCTTTTTGTCTTATATTAAAGGAGTTTGATGCTGAAATCAAAGCATTGTAGCGCCCCTTTCACGTTTTAGTTCAGCTTTTAAAGAAATAAGTATAAACTTTCAGCGTTAGTCGGTCGTTCGGTGGCTCCCCGAAGGTAAACGGTAGTTGGTATCATCAGAAAG
>JALOMA010000005.1 GCA_025455735.1 Candidatus Kapaibacterium sp. | reverse complement strand
ACCGTTTCCATTCCAGATCTGATAGACGGGCCCGATGCCTTTGACGCATCCGAACCCCGCAAGGAGTTCGACTACCTCCTGAATCGAGTGCTGCAAGTCATCAGATCTATGGTCAACGCCCGTACGGCCAGTTTTCTCCTTGTTAGCTCGGACCAAGGAAAGTTGATTGTTGAGCAAACGATTACCGATGTAGGTGACGGCGTGTTCACGACGGAACGTAAGCTGCCCATTGGTGATGATGTTGTGTCCCAGATTGCACTTCACGGCCGGCCTGAAATCCTGACCGAAATTCGCGCTACTGCAGAGCTGGATCTTCTTCCATACTATCAACGTGCAGCTGGTACACAGTCATTCATTGGTGTCCCGGTATACTACGGCAAGAATGTCGTTGGCGTTCTCTGTGCCGATGCCAAGGAACCCGATGCGTATGACTCATTCACGATTGGTTTCTTCGGTCACTTCACGAAATTGATCAGCTCGCTCATCCAGAGTTATACGGCGAAATACGACCTTCAACATTCGGCTCGTGTTCTTCAAGCTATCGAGCTCCTTCGGAACTATGTGCGTGAACGCGGCATTGAACAACAGTCCGTTGTGCGTGCGCTTCTTCGCAGTGCAATCGAATCCGTTGATGTGGTCACAATCGGGCTCGTTCTGTTTGATGCAGATAAGGGATGGAGCATCGTCAAAGCTGCCAGCGGTGACTATCCTGAATATGGCTCGCTGATCGGACAGCCAGTTGACCTGGATGCTTCGGCCATTGGCTCGGCCATCACGGGGGGACGTACCGTAGAGCTCGTTGGTTCTCCTGGAGTGTTGCGAGTAGTTCATGGCGAACCCGACCTTGGTGATGGGCAGTTCGTGGCAATCCCGATTACCTCCTTCACTGGCGTCTACGGGGCCTTGTATATCGAGAATCCCAGCCCTTCCGTATCGCAACAGGATGTTGCCGTACTGGAGTCCATTGCTCACCATGCGGGAACATTTTTCGAACACGTGCGCGCCCAAGAACAAGTCACACAAGGTGCCTTGCTCGATGAGGTAACGGGTGTCATGAATCGAGCAGCATTTGAACAGCGCATTCAGGAAGAACATGCTCGCGCCATCGACTTTCAAATGCCCCTCACCCTTTGCATGCTCCGTGTCGATCCAGCGGGATCATCTTCGGATACAGCACTCGTAGAACGAATCATCGGGAATGTGCTCTCCAAACTGCGCCATGAACTCCGGCCTTTCGATGTAATTGGTCGCATAGACACCGACCTCCTGGCTATCGTCGTCGTAAGCTCGCGTGCCCAAAGCACACAGATATGGGCGGAGCGTATGCGAAAGGATATCGCCAGCTCCATCATGGAATTCGAAGGCCGGCGCTTCTCGGCCACCGTTTCCATGGGTATAGCCGAGTTTGATGCCGCTGAACCATGGGACAGACTCCTCGACAATGCCTATCAGGCGCTTACAATGTCATCGCGCCATGGGAATAAAGTCACCGTCTTTGCCTGAAACATGCACTTCTACGGTGAAGACCTCGCCACCCTCCATCATACCCATTACAGCACGTTGGCTCGCGATGCTGCCACGTACTTGCATCAGCGGCTCTCCACACTGGGTAAACATCGCGCCCGTGTCTTCGACCTAGGCTGCGGAAGCGGTGTATCAGCAGCCGTACTTGCGTCCCTAGGACATAGCGTGCATGGCGTTGATGTTTCTTCTGCGATGATTGCCCAAGCACGAAAGACCGCTCCCACTGCAACATTTGCTGTCGATACAATAACAGATGTTACAATTCCCCTCTGCGATGGTATCCTCGCCATCGGAGAATCGATGACCTATCAACACTCTGCCGACTATGGGAAAGGGGCCGTGGCACACGCTATTCAGCGTTGCATAGGTTCACTTCGTTCCCCGGCAATCCTCCTGTGCGATGTATTGCTGACGAGTATCGCCGAGGAACTCCAGCATGACATGACCGCAACGTATCCCCAGTTTACGGTGCGGGTTGAGGCGTCGATTGATCGCGATGTTCTGCATAGAACTATCACCACCATACGTCACGGCAACGACGAACATCCTGCCAGGCAATGCGTGGAAGACCATCGTCAGGTGCTCCTACAGCCATCCGATCTTCTTGACTTGGCGTTCGATATTGCTCGCCAGGGTTACTCCACGTCCATTCTCACTGATGTTGGCAAGGCCCCCTTCCGAAAAGGCCATGTTGCCTTAGAAATACGAGCAATTGATTAGTCGTTGTCCGGACCAATCGTGGTGAATGTTACCACTACGGGGCAATGGTCGCTCACTTGTTCGGATGTTTGGGCGTCGAGAAAGTCGCGGAAATTGTCAATCCTCTCGGACCCAACAACGAAGCGGGCGCGGGCGGATGACGAGGCAACAATGTGATCAATCGCCGTGAGTTTAGGATCGCGGCAGCTCCGCACGGATGCAGTTAGGAAATGCAGTGAAGAGGATTCAACAAGAGCGGTCAACGTTGCATTCTGTTTGCGACCCGGAAAGTCATTGAAGTCCCCTGCGATGATAACATCCTGTTCCTTGCCAGCTCGCTGAACACTATCGCTCCATGCCACGAGACGCTTGGCCTGTTCTGCTCGAACTTCACGGGACCGTTCGCGAAGAGTATTTGTGGAATCGAATCTCGACGTGCTTTTCAGATGGACGACCATCATGATCCAATCAAAGGATCCTTTCTTGCAAGAGAGGACAAAGCCAGGACGACTTCTTCCGGGGTCAACCTCCAAGCCTGTCCAAGGTCCCAGTGATGATATTGCGACGGCGTTCTGTTTCCATACGACAGCGGTATTCTGTTGGCCAGCACCAGCCAGCACGAGGCCTGTATAGTCGGGCATGTATCGTAGGACTTTGCGCAATGCGGCTTCGTTTTCTATTTCCTGCAGTGCCAGGACGTCCGCATCGGTTTTGATCATCAGATCGGCGATGGCAAGATAGTCCGCATCACCGCGCGGCTTGCGGTCTTGGTTGCCGTCACCAAGCCACTCAACATTGAAGGTGGCAATGTTCACAGTATCGTGCTGACCTGGATGGGTACCCGAACAGCTCGTCAGGAGATAGAGTCCAAACGCATAAAGGCTACACCAAAGGAGTCTCACAACCATTTATGTCCCTGTAAGCACCGCTTTTGCAACATAGCCTGCAACTTGTGGATTCTCCTTCAAGCGGCGAGTAGAATAACCATACCAGTCTTCGCCGAAAGGAACATAGATGCGAACGCGGTGGCCATTCCGAATCAGCACATCGCGACGATCTTCGCGCACACCCAACAGCATTTGAAATTCGTAGCGGCTGGCATCGAGGTTCCGCTGGCGAACCACCTGTTCTGCGTCGGCAATGAGAGTCTCGTCATGTGTGGCAATGTGAACGGAGGCTCCACCATCGACCAAGATGCGTAGCAAGGACGAGTAATTGGAACGAATTGCGTTGGCATCCTTGATCGCAACGGAAGCGTCTTCTACGTAGATGCCCTTGCAGAGGCGCACCGATGGTGCGTAGTCAAGAAGCGAACGGATGTCGGCTTCCGTACGATGGAGATATGCCTGCAGCACGATGCCAACGTTATCGTAACCATCAGCACGTAGACGTTTGTAGAATGCGATTGTCCTGTCAGTATATGGAGTGTTCTCCATGTCCATGCGCATCCGTAGACCATAGTGCCTGGCCTTGTTCGCCAGCATGCGCACGTTTTCGTAGGCAAAATTCTCGTCAATGTCAAGGCCAAGCGACGTTAGCTTGACACTAAGGTAACTGTCAAGATTATAGGAGTGTATTGCCTCCACGACAGAGGCCGCAGTGGATGTTTCGTGCACAGCGCGGTCGCGCTCGGAAACAAACTCACCCAGGACGTCAATCGTGGAACATGCCCCCTTGGCCATAAGCTGCTGGGTAACGTGTACGGCATCGGAAAGCAAAGGCCCGGCGATATATCGCCGGGCCACTGTTTTTACGATGGATTTGGGAACAAGAGGAAGCGTAGCAACGACGAGCTTGTTGAAGAGTTGCACGGAACAGGACTCCGGAAGGTTATCAGCGAGCGATACTTAACGGATACGTTGCAACGGTGGTTCCAGAGCGTACAACAACACGGTAGGCACCTGACGGCAAGGACGCAACGGACATTGGCACGATCGTAGGTGTTCCTGCTTGAAGCTCTGCGTTGTCTTTCAGGCGCACAATGGTACCATCCATGGCAACAACATCAAACGAAGCCATGGTTTGGATTGGGGATACAATACGCGCTTGAGCGACGTCTCCATTCAAGGTGATCGTTTCAACAACGATATCTCCAACCTCGTCTGCGTCGGCACTGGAAACGTCCCCACACTGTGCCACGCGAAGACCGTCGAGCGTTGCAAGCGGTGTATTGGCATCCGTAGTCGCCACAACACGAAGGGAGAGTAGTGTTCCGGCAGCAACATTTCTCAATGCAGAACCTACAGAGAAGACCTGACCACTCGCCACGGGCACGTTCAGCACGCTGATGGCATTTTGCCAGTTGGCACCACCATTGATCGAAAACTGGATTCGAATGTTCTGAATGAAGTCGCCAGACCAGCGGAATTGGTTTTCCTGATTGTTGCAGAGAGAGTCGGTCGAGCGCGGTAAGATGAGCTGGAATCGTGGCTGACCGATGGAGAAATCGCCGGATTCAGCCGTGAGTTCAGCATTTGCCGAAGAAACGACACGAATACGGGCCGACTCCGTGGATGCATTGGGAACAGTCCACTGAAACTGTGTCTCCGTCAGGTTACTCGCCAATCGCTCCCACGTCGTACCATTTGTACTGAATTCTAGATGCACGGAGGGTACCGTCGACGTGCGTGTCCACCGTATTTGGAAGGTCGAGCCAGTCGGAAGTCGTTCGCCACCACTCGGATTGGTAACAGAGATGGAACGCTGAATACTGTACGATGCAAGGGTAGTATCCCCTACGGTAGGTTGGCTTGGGTCAATTGCTCGAATGATCAGCTCTGATGCTGTGATGGGGGGAATAGTCCATTCATAGAGGCGATCAGCGGCTGGAACCGACGGAACAATGGTTGTCCACGACGCTTCGGATGACTCACGATACTCAAGGCGAACATTCGAAACACGAGCACTCGACCAGCGAATCTGCATCTTGGAACCGGCGATGAACGCTTGCTGTCCACGTGGCGAGGTAATCTCCAACACGGGTTGTGTGGGCTTACGAGCGCATGCGGCTCGCTCAATCCACGTACGCATGCGTGCTGCAACAGCGCGGCCGAACGTGAATGGCGTTGTGCTTCCGTTGACGAGGTGACAGTAACTCATGATCGTACCAGGTCGCACGCGGCGGAGTGCTTCGTTGTTGAAGCAAGCATCCGTACCATCCCGTTGAAGCTGGCATGTATCGCGTGCGTCTGCTCCCCATGCACAGTTATGGGTATGCCAAGCACCGATGTTGTGACCAATTTCATGGGCGATAACAAAATAGTCCCATGTAAAGGCATTCGCCACAGTTGGCCGGCCAGGAAGCTCTGTGTTGGCGTTGACGTACACTGTACTGACGGCGTAGCTGCCTCGGAATGTATTGTTGCACAAGTTCGGACCACCTCCGCCGCCGTAGGCAATGCCGCCAATAAAGCCGCCATTGACAGGTCGAATCAAGGTAAAGAGGTGGGCAAGATCACGCTGAACGGCAGTCGCACCGCTGGAGTTGTTCTGTGCCCAGTCTTGGGAAAACTCTTCGAGCAGTGCGCCAGGATCGGTGCCATCACTGAAGTATGGAGATGGATTGTCGGTCGTGTACTTTCTGAAGTGACCAATGTAGAAACGCGTGCTCATTTCTTCTTCATACGTCTGATTCATGCACGCTATGATCGTTGCGAAGTACTGGAAGATCTGCTCGTCGTTGAAACCACGACTCTTCATGGTTACGTCAAGATCTTCCTTCAGCACGACGGCAAGGTTCAGCTCGCGAAGATCTTCCTCCTGCATGAATTCGACCGGCTTCGATGGTGTGGCAGTTTCAAGAGCACGTCGTACACTTTCGTCACTATACGATTTTTCATCAGAGCCGCAGAGGAAGTTGCTTAGTGGGTTTTCCCTCAAAAGAGCCTGTTCATCACCAACGACAAGGGGCGTTTCCGCCGCTTTTGCACGCTCGGACAAGTTTCGATCAAGCAAAATGCGACGTCCAGCATGCTGAATAACTCCAACAAGGGATCCACCATTGCTGTAGTGCAAAGAAACCATCGACGAAGGATCCCCGTCCACATATCCCCGATAGGACGTCACAGGGGTTACCTTCACGCGCTGAGGACCATTCTTTTCGTACGAAATGAACTCCGTGTTTGCGTCAAAGACGGCGCTCGTTCTCTTGAGAACCAATGTACCTTGTTCCGTTGTAGGAAGTGGGAAATTGGAGAGTGTAAGGCGTTCAGGACGGTCGCCGAATGCTGCTTGTGCGGCATCGTTACGCATCGTCATGGTGCGCATGAATCCAAGTTCCTGGATGTGCTCCAATTGTTTGGCTGGGGTTATGCTAAAAACAGTCCGAGCGTCAACGCTCTTGGCCACTTGTGCCCAACCTGTCGATACGCCCACTGTAACTGAGGCCACAAGGCAGATCAGCGGAAGTACTATATTCTTCATGGTGTTGTCCCGATTCCGAATGTCCTAAGAACGTTAAGTTACGGATTTTTCACCCTGCCACTGCCTGTAGTCTGTCACGAACACAGTGCACAATGGCATGATGGAGCGTTTGCCGGTCCTGCAGTCCGTCGAGTACGAGAAAGCGGTTCGGTTCTTGTTGGGCCATCTGCAGGTACCCTGCACGAACGCGCTCAAAAAACTCTGGCCCGGAGCGTTCCATTCGATCTGGACCGTCGCCGGCATGGAAGTTCATGCGAAGCTGGGCCTGCTCATATGGAACGTCAATCAGGACGGTGATGGTCGGCATGACTAGCTTCGTGGCAAGCTTGTTACAGGTGTCAACATCCGCCATACTCAACATTCGCCCATACCCTTGATAGGCCGTCGTTGAATCTGCGTACCGATCACAAAGCACGATCTTGCCTGCGGCAAGCTCTGGAACGATGACCTTTTCCACCAGCTGAACGCGCGCTGCGCTGAACAGGAGGAGTTCCGCCGATGCAGTAATGCTCTGCTTGTTGCTTAACAGAATAGCCCGAATGCTCTCCGAAAGTGCCGTTGCTCCGGGTTCTCGAACGGTGACCACCTGATGCCCATGTTCTTCCAGCCACGACCGTAACAACGTCAGCTGAGTGCTCTTTCCACTTCCATCTATTCCTTCAAACGAAATGAACATGGTTAGGTCTCCGTCCGATCGCCATCAAGTATCACAACACATTCACCTTTTATACCTCCGCGCTCCGCAACCACAAGGGACACGTGCTCCACAGTACCACGTATGAACTCCTCGTGGATCTTGCTGATCTCACGTGCGATACACATGATCCGATCCCGCGGGCCAATCGTCAGGAGTTCATCGAGGAGCAATCCTACACGATATGGTGACTCATAGAGCACAATAGTATGACCAGTAGCAAGGAGTTCCGACAGCCATAAGGGCCGTGCAGACTTCTTCGTTGGTGGAAACCCTGCAAAGACGAATCTATCCGTAGGCAAACCCGAAGCAGCCAACGCTGGAATCAAAGCCGTTGATCCTGGCAATGCACGAACGTCAAGTCCAGCTTCCAGACAGGCCCTTACCGTTCGGTAGCCAGGGTCCGAAATCGCTGGCGTACCAGCATCGCTTACCAACACGACGCGCCTACCTTCGCTAAGGAGCCGCACCACGGTGCCTGCGCGTTCACGCTCGTTGTGGTCATGATTGCTTACCAGTGCAGCCTTGACCTTACCATATCGAGCAAGAAGTTGCCCCGTGTGACGCGTATCCTCGCAGAGAATGACGTCGGCTTCACGGAGCGCCTTGAGAGACCGTGCAGTGATGTCCTCGATGTTGCCGACTGGCGTGGGAACAAGTGTGAGCACCCCACTGGCCGTTGGTTCTTTCTGTACCTGCGGCGGGAGAGATTCTTCTCGCCGACGCTCCTGGAAGAACTCCGTTAGAACCTTCGAACACTCATCTGCCAGTATACCGCTTCTCACGATGGTTCTGTGAGGAAGACGAGGGTCTCCAAACACGTCATACATCGAACCACAGGCACCAGTTTTCGATTCCGACGCTCCGTACACGACGCGTGTAATGCGGGCCAAAGCGATAGCACCAGCACACATCGTACACGGCTCCAGCGTAACGTATAACGTGCAGTCATCAAGGTATCTGGACCCAACCTGCGCTGATGCCCTCTGGATGGCAATCATCTCGGCATGTCCCAAAGGATTATTCGCTGCCTCGATCCTATTACCAGCCGCTGCAAGAACAATCCCGTCACGAACGACTACTGCACCTACGGGAACCTCTCCGTAGGCTGCTGCAAGGCGTGCCTCGTCGAGAGCGAGACGCATATATTGTTCATGGAGGCGCTGGACTTCAGACACGATGTCACTCAGTGGGGAACGAAGCGACAAACTTCGCCATTTTCGCTGGTATGAAACTCCTTCTTCTCGGCATTGTCATGCTTGTGGCATCCTCTGCAGCCTCAGCACAGGATTCATTGCTTGTATCCTGGAACCAGCAGTATCACTCCATCAATCGGTCCGCAATGACAATTCTTGGCGGCTGGGCTGCCTTGAACCTTACAACCGGCATTCTCGGCCTGCTCTCGACACGCGGTGAGGTTCGTTCTTTCCACATGATGAATGCCTCATGGGGGGTGGTCAACGGAACTATCGCCGCTGTTTCATTGCTGTCTTCACCATCCGTCGATCTTCCACAATACTCAACTGTAGTAGCCGATTATAATGCCCTTCAGTCCTTTCTTGCGCTGAACGTCGGTCTTGACGTCGCCTACATTGCCACTGGTTTCGTACTTCGCGAACGCGCACGGTCTTCGCAGCATGCCGATGTACTTCGCGGTTTCGGATCATCCTTGCTTCTGCAGGGCGCAGGCCTTCTGCTTTTCGACGGGATTCTCTGGCTCATTCTTCACAATCATGGATCAACGTTGGTGCCGATTCTCGACCGAGTTCAGTTCACTGGTACTGGACTGCGTGTTGCGCTGTAAATCCCACCTCGTCCGTTATGAAGGGGGCCACGTTACCTCGTTGGCTTCGCAATGATGTAGTTGCGATAGGAGAGATCAATGCCACAATGCTCCCTTAGGAAGTCTTTTAGTTTGTCACGTAGCGTCAATCGATTCATACTGATGTCACAATCAAATTCCCAATTTCTTGACGCGACTCGGCGTTCCATGACCTGTGGATGTGCGCCGCTGAATCGCGCTAGCTGTCGAATGTGACTGGCATAATCGAAGTTCGTCACCTTAGGGATATTGGCCTCCACCCAGTCATCATCGTGCCAGTATTTGTTGAATGTCTCCTGTTTCCTTTGCATCGCCTCCGGAGGCTTCACCCATCCGTAGTGATGAATCCACGCTTCGGTTGCAACGACTGATAATTTTTCCTCGGCCCCTTTTCGAAAACCCTGGGCATCTCTGTACGAATAGATATTCCGGCGTGGTTTAATAACGCGGATTTCATGCCGATACCAATTTGGCGATACACCAATGTAGTCGTATGATCCGTAGAAATGATGGTAGTTCAGTAGCAATCCATCAATGGATTCGTCATGTCGATACCGATCCATCGCTGTCTCGAGAACAGGCAGAGACTGTTCATGCAAGACCTCATCTCCTTGGATATAGATTGCCCAGTCGCTATCATCCGGCACGGCTTCCAGTGCTTTGTTGGTTTCCTCGGCCAGAACTCTACCGCCATCACGCAAGGATTCATCCCATACCGTGGGAATGACGACGATTTTTTTGGGGTCTATGGAACGTACAAGGGCTTCGGTTTCATCCATAGAATCACCCAATGCAACAACCACGGACTGGCATAAAGGTAGGATGGATTGTATGGCTTCCACGATAGGATAGTCATACAGAATGGCGTTCCGAATAAATGTGAATCCCGTAGTCTTCATGGATTCGAATATGGCCAATTCGGGTATAAACACACAATGGGCCCTCCCTGTGCCGGGGAGAGCCCATCGCTGCATGATGACGTCGGGAAGGAGGGAGGATTCCCGACGCCGGGGAGAGTGACTATCGGATGATACTGACGTGCCTGTAGAGCGTACTATTGTTAGATGAGATTACGATTGTGTACAATCCTGGTGGTACGGGCGATCCATCAGCGAAGGTACCGTTCCACTCAACCTGATCTGCGCCACCGCTAATGAGGGCTACCGTCGAGCCTGTCACATTCACAATGCGAATTGTTCCCAGAGACGAAGCAGAACGAATGGTAATGGCACCGCGTGACGGATTGGGATAAACAGCAAGAGTCGCAGCTGTTGCATCATCAACCGAAACTGTTGGCGTGGCTTGCCCTTCAAGAGCCACCGTCGCAAAGCCGCCATTGGCCGAGCTAAGATCCATGGTGGCGTTCTTCGTACCCGGTTGCTGAGGAGCAAAACGAACACAGATTTGCGACGTTGCTCCAGGAGCCAAGGATAGTGGCATTGGCGTTACAACCGAATAGTCGGCTGCGGATGTCCCAGCAACCGTTGCATTGTCGATATCAACAGCAACAGCGGATGTGTTCTGAATGTCTACACAGACTTCGCGTTGTTCCTTTTCTGGAATAACCCCAAAGTTCAATACCGTAGCAGCAATGAATCGCTGAACGCCCAATGCGGAAAGAACCAGCTGTTCTGATGGAACGACTCCATTGGAAGAAACGACCAACGTTGCTTGGAAGGGTCCAACCGTCGTTGCCGTAGCACGTACAGAAACCGATGCGGACTCGCCTGGGGCAAGGCGGAACGGTGTTGCAGGAGCTTGCGTGATCTCAAAGTTGCTACCAATAACATCAATGCTCTGAACGATCAGTTCGGCCTGGCCAACGTTCTTGATGAGGCCAGACAACGAGGTGCTTCGTGATTGACGTACGGGGATTTCTCCCGCATTGTATTCATCGACGGAGAAGGCCACTTCGGGGCGCAAGGAAGTCGGATCCGTAACCCGAACCCGTGCAGACCGAGACACAACCGATCCGCATGCATTGGTTGCGATCACGGTGTACAACCCGGCATTGTCAAGCGTTGCATTCGTAATCGTATAGGATGCTGAAGTGGCACCACGAATTGGTGTGCCATTGCGCAACCATTGATACCCTGCCGCCTGTGTGGCCGAAGAGACCAAAGAAATGGTGGCACCTTCAAGAACGGAAACACGTTCCGGTTGTACGATAAAGATTGGCAACGATACCAATTCCACACGCGCTACAGGGGAGGTGATCTCTGTTCCACATGTACCCGTTACCCGAACAGAATATTCAGCTGCATCGGAGGATGTCAAGTTGCTTAGTGAGAGTTCATTGCCGATGGCATTCGTGATACGGACACCATTGCGGAACCACTGATAAGAGAGACCATTGCCAATAGCATTGGAGATCAGCCGCACGGATCCTCCCAAACACGCTTCCGTTGATGTTGGAACAGATGCAAACTTGGGAGTCGCATATGTCGAGACGCGTGCTGGTGCCGTTGTCAGTTGCCGATTACAACCCAATGGATTTGGTGCCAGTGATATGATGCGGCACTCATAGATACCTGTGGTGGACGCAGAAACATTGTCGAGAATCAGCGTGCGTTCTGTAGCTCCCTCAACAGGTTCATCGTTGAGAAACCACTGGAACGTCAACTGTTCGCCTAAAGCGTCCGCATTCAAAAAGACTGTTGATCCTTCACAGACAAAGGCAGATTCCGGATTCCGTGTGATTCGAGGAATTCGTTCGACAGCGACCTCAGATGGAGACGAAATTATACCACTGTTGCACGTGCCAGAAACGACAACATCATAGTTGCCTAAATCACTAATGCGAACGGGGTCGATTCGTAGCGTGCGGCCAGTTTCACCAGGGATGGCAACGCCATTCTTTCGCCATTGATACCCAAGGCCTACTCCACTTGCTTGTACGCCTAGCTCGACGAAGCCATTTTCACAGACACTGGTTAACGGGACAGGTTGCGTTGTAATTCGAACAGTCTCAGTGACACGCAAGACAATATCTTGCGTCGAAATCGGATCACCACAGCGGCCTACGATAACGGCCCGATATTGACCGCGGTTGGCCAGTGTTACCGACGGTATCGTAAATGATGGGCCTTCTGTCTCTGCAATGAAACGCCCGTTGTAGAACCATTGATAAACACTGACATCACCTTCCGTCACTACACGAAAAGACGCTGGAGTTCCTTCACACACCTCCATGTCGGCCAAACTGGTGACAAGCGACGGTGCACGGCATCCATCAATGACTTCAAACTTTACGATTTCTTCTCGGTGAGTTGGCTCTCTCGTATCGTTCTCTCGGATACGAACGAGATACGTTCCTGTGGGAGCATCCTTAGGAATAGCCCACGAAACCTTCGTTGTCGTTGGTTCTTCACTCTTCGCGATGACATCCCACGATTTTCCCTCATTCGAAGAGAATTCAATGATAATCGTATTGCCGTTGCCAGCTGAAGCCTTGGGATCTTCAAGCTCGTACTCTATCGTGAGCTCTGAACCTCTCTCTACTTGCGAACCGCTTTTCGGGGAATAAATGGAGATTCGGGCGTCCTGGGCGAACGCTAGCGCTCCTGAAAAGACAATCATAACGAGCGTAGCCGCAAACACGGACAACGCACGCTTGCCGATTGTCATGATGTCGAGGGACGCGACAATCATGAGTAACCTCTGTGTGTAATGGGACGGGGAAAATTGTATTTATTGACGGTTCATGGACGGGTTCAAGAGAAATGCGCCGCTTGTGTTATGCTGTGAACGAATGACACCGAACGACCACTTTTGTTTCCTCTCGCTGAAAAAAAAGTTCAGCGATGCTTGTTTTTCGCGGACAAAGATAGGCAACTCTTTTGATTTGGAAGACTGTTACGGAATCAAAATGCCCATGGACATCGAATATCGAGGACCACTGCGAAGAGCGCCACCACCATATGTCTGATACACAGGCACCCAAATCGAGAACGTCGTTAGGATATCCTTCCAGCGTACGTCCATCGCCGGAGCAAGAGCAAAGGCATAGCCACCAGTTTCGGCAATTGCACGACCATTGGCATCATTCATGGACGAGCGTTCGAACGACATGTCGCATCGTGGCACCATCGCCCATGAGTCCAAACTTGCGACGTAGAAGGCACCGATATTGACTACAAGTGACGTGCCAAATTTGTACCCGTTTGGATTCCTTGTAGGAAGCCTACCTAGAACAAGTCCTTGAACGCCCACATCATCGTTCCGATACGTCGCCAGCATCGAAACGATAGGATCCCACGAACCAGAACCAGTCTGGAAGTTGGCATTGGCTACGTCCGTAGCCGACGAGTCGTAGCGCCATTGACCAGTAGGGGCACTGATCCCTGCGGACAGAAGCAGAGACGAGCGCCAACCAGGATCTTCGGTTGGCACGATCTCGCTTGACGAAAACAACCACGAGACGGTAGCAACTACGTCTCCTATTCCTGACGTCGTCAGCGAACGCTCTTGTGCGTGAATGCGCTGATGATTGTATGCAAAGGGAATGGTGCCAGACAACAGCAACCTATCGACAACAATAAGACGCGCATTGGCCTCTGCACGATAGAACTGTTCTGACGTTCGAAATAGCTCTGAATACGTCAAGTGGGAATCAAAGGATGTTGAGCTATACCGCAGGGAGATGATGGCTTTGTCAGCAAACGGAGTCAGCCCCGCGTAGGGCCCACCGATGCCACACCCACATACGTCGCACGGTAGGACATACTCAGGGAGTGCTCCCACCATGAGAAGACTCACAAGGCACCGCTTCACAATGGTCATGGAGGCCCCAGCTCTCGTTTGGTAAGGAATGATTTGTCCGTGAGTGTTCGAAGGAATTCCACGATGTCATCAATATCGCTGTCACGAAGTAGTATACCATTGGAAACAGCTGGATCTACTCCGGGGATTGTAGCAACGTTGTCGCGATAGTGGGCCACAGCCTCGCGTACCGTACGATAGCGTCCGTCATGACCATACGGCCCCGTCACTTCAACATTTCGCAGTGACGGTACCTTGAACGCATAGGCATCCCGAGGATCCAAGGTCACCGATGCACGACCAAGGTCATTGACGTCAGACGGCATCAAACCTGTATTCCGAAAGGTATGATCAGTAAACAATGGCGGTGTATGGCATGAAGCACAATGCTGCTGGAAGAGCGTGTGGCCGCGTGTTTGACTTGGTGTTCGCTGTGTACGTCCCACAACTGCCTCGTCGTACGGCGACGAGGCGCTTACCATCGTCAGCATAAATGCACTGAATGCCTTGAGCATTCGGCTCGTGCTTATGGAGTCGTCACCTTCTGCCGCCCTAAAAAGGGCCCGATATCGAGGCGACTGTCGAAGCCGCATCAGTGCGGAATCCATCGAGAGATCCATTTCTACCGGATTGCTTATGGGCAACGGAGGAAAGAGGTCAAGGTCGTTGATGCCACCATCCCAGAGAAACGTAGGCTGCCATGCGAGATTCTGAAGTGGCTGACTGTTCCTCGTGCCCAAGCGATCATCCACGCCATGGCTGACGCGGTGTCCATGCTGCGTGAAGGCATAGTCCTGCTGATGACACGAGGCACAACTCACGGTGTAATCCCGCGATAGAATCTCGTCGTAGAACAAGGCTCTACCAAGTGCAACCCTCTCCGGCGTACAAAGGGCCTCGACGCCCAACCGCAACGGTACAGGGAAATGCGCAGGCACCACAAATAACGAAGGGCTGGAAGCTGGCTCCGTTGGTGAGCCGCATCCCGTAAGGAGGGATGCGGCCACCATCAACGGAAGGATGGTCCTAGTGAACATGATCGACGCTGAACATGGACGCATAACGGCGCGAAATATCCACACTTTCTTGGGCCAACATAATCACGGGCTTTGCACGCAGGCTCAACACAGGATCGAGAGCAAACATCTTCGCGACATCCGCCAGTATATGTACCTCGGGCGTATTGCCCGCACGAACTCGTGCCGTCTCCGGCAGCCGAAGTGTTACCGATCGGATATTGTTCACCGTGGGGTTGTTCAGACCTCCGAAGCCGCCGATATGCAGTATAAACGGTACCTTGGGATTCGTACCCGCAGCAAGAACTTCTCCTTCCATCTTGAAGAAAATGTAGCCCGAATTCCACGTCCAATACATGCCGGCAGCTGCCCCACCAACATCCAATGCACCAGTGCGTTGGGTTACATCCATCGTCGACCTCAAGGAATCCACACCGATAGTGAAGGTCACTGCGGCGTAATCACCAGCAGGAACATTATCGAGGCGAAGTCGCTGCGAAGCTGGAATTGCTTCGTCAATCAGGAAATAGGAAGCATCCTGAGGAACAACATAGGTCGTGCCATCAGTTCGCTGCAGGCGAACGTTGCTCACGAAGTACTTCAACGTTTCTATTGTGATGGTCTCCGACCCAGCAGTCATGAAATTCGCACCTAATGCAAGCTCCTTTGTGCCATAGACGTTGTCAATTTTTAAACGAATCGATCCGATTTCGTCGACAGCGGGAGGTGCAGTTGTCTCCTCATCGGTCGAACATCCAGCCAGTATTGTAACAAGACACAGCACGGCCACGACGCTCTTTGCGCCCAAAAAAAGTAGTTTCATTGTTTTTATTCGTGAATGGAAGAACACCAACGGCATACCCTATGCCGCGGAAGACTGGGTGTTCAGTTAGATCAGGGGTGGACGCCACACGGCGTCGCCACAGTGTTCTGTATGTGCCCGAAAGAGTTGGGCACAACCAATTGGAGCCTCCGAACTGGTAGCTTCGGCAAGGCTAGATACGCTTTTAACCAGGAATGTTGTTGGAATTCGTATTTCTTCAATACTGCGTTGCTTCTTGTCTTTCTGAGAATCGTCAACAGCACGAATACTCTTCCGTAGCTGGCAAGACGCGAGACAACAATTTTTACGTTGAAATCGCTGTTCACATCGTTGCTTTATCAAATCTGATTTGCGCAGAGCAAAATCTACCCCAGCAATTGCAGGCAAAAGTGGAACGGCCACCTGCATGACAACAAGGATCAGGGACACGATATATTGAGCTACTGCCTGCACGTCGCAAAAATACCGACTCCTTGTTTCTGGAAAAAACGAAAACAGGCCGAAACGAATAAATCGTTCCGGCCTGCTGGGATTGGACGCGATTCGTACGGTTAGCGCACGATTGCCAGAGGCACTCTGGTGATACGGTTATCCGTGCGGATGATTACAGTGTATACTCCTGAGGGCAGAGATACCCCTGATACATCACGAGTATTCCACGCTACTGTTCCACGACCTTCCATCGTACCCAATACACGACCCTGACCATCTGCGATGGTTATGAGGGACGTGGCGTCAATCGGTGTTACGATCGAGACGTTATCCTGAGCGGGATTCGGATACACGGAAACGATCGTGGCTGGCGAGTCCTCAACGGAGACTTCGTCGTCGCCAGTTCCAGACAGTGCAATCGTAGTGTTTCCGCCAGTTGATGAGACTACCGATAGATCGGCATTCACAACGCCCACAACCGTCGGAGCAAATGATACGCAGATGTCCGCACGTTGACCCGGGGAGAGCGTCAAAGGCAGTTGCGTTACCACGGTGAAGACCGATGCTGTTGTTGGTACAGTGGCAGCGTCAATTGTCACGGAGACGGGCGAAGAGTTCGTGATTTCCGCGCATAGCTCGCGCTGATTGCCTAGTTGAATCGTACCATAATTCAACACTGTAGGCGCTGAATAACGTAGCACGCCCGTTGCGCTCACTGTCAACTCTTCCGATGGCACGGGTGCATCACCAGTAACCGTGATGGTTCCATTCAGTACACCAATACGCCGAGCCGTTACGGTGTACACGATTGTCGCGCTTTGTCCTGGAGCGAGGGTAAACGGAATCGAACGATCAAACGATGCCAGTGTGACATCCCCTTGTGTGGCAACGCTGATTACCGTCAGCGGTGCACGACCGGTATTCACAAGAACTTCCGACAACGTACGATCTCGGCTATATCCTACCGGAATGTCTCCTCCATCCACCGTAGTCTGCGTCAAGGTGATTTCTGGTGTCAATGAAGCCGGATCGGTAACCCGAATTCTTGCCGTAGAGGAGACGACACTGCCACAACCATTCGTCAGCACAGCCTGATAGAGCCCGGATTGAGCAAGCGTCACGTTATTCAAGACCAATTCCGTAGCAGTAGCACCCGCTATTGGGCGCTGATTGTGGAACCACTGTACGCTGCGCACGTCCGATCCAGCAACCGACAGTGTTACCTGCTGACCAATGAGAACGTTTTGGCTGCGGGGCTGCGTCGTTACGACGACTGGACGAATAACGGTAATCGTGGCGGGATTGGATGTGACCCCAAGATTACATGCAGAGTAGACCCGGGCGGTATATGCACCGGCAGCAGCCTCGCTGACGTTCTGAATGACGAGTGTATTGGACTCAGCATTGGGAATGCGAACGCCATTGCGATACCATTCGTATCGATCACCAAGGGCATTTGCAACGACAACAAGCTCCGTACTTCCGCCAATACAGGCATCGACAGAGATGGGCTGCGTGACAATCGTTGGGGCCTTGAACGTGGAGACGGTTGCTACCCGCGATACAACCTGTTGCTGGCAACGCAGTGGATTGGGCGCCACCGATGTAGCAACGAGGTGATACAGGCCATCAAGGCTTCCGGTCGAAGGCGTAAGCCTGAGCGTTGAGTCCGTCGCGCCGTCAATGGCAACGTCATTTTTGTACCATTGGTAGACAAGTTGGTTACCCGTTACCGAGGCCGTGAGCACGACGTCTTCGTTCGCACAAACAGCTACGTCGGAGGGTTGCATGGCGAACCGAGGCAGCTGGCGAACAGTGATGTTAGAGGCTTCACTGGTCGCAGATGGTTTGCAATCACCAGATACAACCGCGTCGTAGCTTCCTGCCCGGTCAGGTGTAATACCAGAAAGAACGAGCGTCGCCCGAGTCTCGCCCGGAAGATCCTGACCGTTGCGACGCCACTGATAGCGTATTCCTGCTCCCGATGCTGCAACGTGAAGTGTCACGTCGCTGTACTCACAGGCTTCGATGGAAGCGATAGGATTACTCGTGATGGACGGTGCAACGTTGACGCGGACAAAAGCATCGGCCGAGTTTCCGGAAGCTCCGCATTCGTCAACAACAGTAACGGAATATTGTCCTTGCTGATCGCGGGAAATTGCGCTCAGAACAAATGTGTTCTCTTTCGTCTCTGCAATAATTCGCCCATTCAGCCTCCACTGATAGAACGGATTGACGGCATCCGTTTCAATTGACAGAACGACATCATCGTTCTCACAAACGGTTTGCTCCTTTATTTGCGCAAAGAAGATCGGCGATACGCATCCTCGTTGGATTTCGAATCGACCACTCCACCCTTCGCGGTGTACGACATATCCGCCAAAGGGAGAATACTCCTGAACACGAATTTGCCACTCCGAACCTGATGGAACCGACTGAGGGATCTGCCATTCCGCATAGGTTTCGTAAGGGCTGTAGTCCTCCACAATGGAGTACCATGTAGAACCAAAGTCGGGCGTTGCCTCGACACGTACTCGATTGCCGTAGTAGTACTCGGAATCGAACGGATATTGCAGCTCGTATTTGATTCCGACGACATCGCCCTTCAAATACGATTCACCATCGCCCGGTGAATAGGTCCAAATGCTGCCATATTGCGCAAGACCAGACACCGTTAACGCAATCATGGCTACGACAAGGGACACACCTCGAGCCAGAAGCGAACGCGGGCACGACGCGGTCTTGGGTATTGATACCCTCATGAATCTCTCCATGCAGTTGTTGATAAAAAATTAAGGGACGATGAGATGGTACTTCAGGGACGCGAGGGACGTATAGGTTTCTCCGCTGTGTGTTACCCGTAGTTGTTTTGGGCAACCCTTCGTGTTCAATGGTTGGCTGTGTGTGACACAAACAACCTGTTTTGACAGAATTCGTTACAAGTCCTGGCGTTCGCATCATCATTCACTGCCGTCTTCGTCGACCGTGACCTATCAGCGTGTAGATTTGCATAGCGCAGACCACGCACGACCTCTTTGTGATTGTATCCGTTGCCGCCATGGACGACTCACCCGTTAGCATTTTGTGCGTCATTGATGACGATCCCGTCTATCAGTACACGGTAAAACGCCACGTACTCAACAGTAATCTTGCGCAGCGTTTACAGGTTTTTGAAGATGGCGAAGCTGCGATTGAGCACTTCAGAGCTCACGTCCGCGATGTTGAAGAGTTGCCGGACATCATCCTCCTTGACATCAACATGCCTGTCATGGATGGATGGACATTCTTAGAGGAGTTCGTGAAGCTGCGCCCTGATCTAGCGAAAGATATCGTGATCTACATGGTGTCTTCGTCCATCCACGATTCAGACTTGGACCGCGCACGCTCGATCTCACAGTTATCTGGCTATTTCATCAAGCCAATCTCCGAGCGTGAACTGCGTACTATGATTGAGCGGCCGAAGGGCTGAACACCGCATCACCGCTTAGAACGAACAACGGGCTGGTTGCCCTCGGCAACCAGCCCGTTTCTTTCTTTCGTGAGCCAAGGCCCCTTACCGAACAACAACCAGGGGTTTGCTGATGTTGATGCCTGGAGCCTGAAGAATGTAGTAGTACACACCCGCCGCAACATTGTGTTCGCGCGTGTTCAGCGCGATGGAGTGTTGCCCACGAGGAAGATCTTCCTGAACGAGCGTTGCTATTTCGACACCATGCGCGTTGACAAGCTTCAGAACAACCTGTGCTTGAATCGGTGTATAAAATGTGATCGTCGTGACGTCGGAAACCGGATTCGGCACAGCTTCATTCAGCGAGAACTCGTCCATCGTACCATCGTCGTTGAGAGGACCAGCTGATCCTTCCCGCGTTTGCGTGTTCAACGGGAAACGCACCGTGCCTACAACAACCCGAATGGGCTTGCTGAGAACCGTTGCGCATGGCGACGACATCTCGACAGTATAGACGCCGTTCATGTCTTCCGTAGCAATAGGGCGCCGAAGCTCCTGCGAGGTTTCGCCTTCAATTTTAACGCCATCCTTGAACCACTGGATGTTCATGTACGATACGTCCTGGCCCTTGTTCACGGTAAGCAAAAACTCCGTACCCGCTGGCATCCGCTTGACAAGTGCCCCTGTTACGCCATCGACGGCCGGCGTCGGACGTGGCAACACACGAATTGATTGTCCAGCTTGAAGGGAGCCGGCCAACAAAACCACAGCGCCAAGGGCGACAATACTGCGTTTCATGGAAAACCTCGAATGGTTCGGTAAGAAATCACGCCAAAGATAGCAACTTTGCGAACTGCAAATCATATACCGTGCCATGTTTCCACCACCAGACGAGTCCGTACGCATTGTTATCGCCGCGGGAGAGCCATCCGGCGACCTCCATGCTGCCCGTCTGATGGCAGCGATTCGGAAGCTTGTTCCAACCGTTGTTTTTGAGGGCATTGGTGGACCAGCAATGGAGCTTGAAGGACTTCGGTCCATGGCTCGACTTCGCGACCTTGCCGTCAGCGGTTTTTGGGAAGTTGCCAAGCGGTATGGTTTTTTTCGGACGCTCTTGCAACGGTGTGGCGATCGCATCACACAGCATCCACCGGCATTGTTTCTTCCCGTGGACTATCCTGGGTTCAATCTGCGATTGGCTTCGATTGCTCGCCGCGCACGCGTGCCAGTGGCTTGGTATATCGCTCCACAACTCTGGGCATGGGGCAAAAGCCGGGGGCCCAAGCTTGCCAGCAGTGTAAACCATCTTTTGGCAGTGTTTCCCTTCGAACCAGCCTTCTTCCAGCAGTTTGGTATTCGGACGTCATACGTGGGACATCCCTTGCTTGACGACCCGGCGTTTTCGACCGTACCGAGCCATAAGGGCCACTCTCTGGCCCTTTTTCCGGGGAGCAGGCGCCAGGAATTGTTACGCCACGTGCCGTTGCTGGCCGAGATGGTTCGCCTGTTACCGTCCGATGTGGCTTCCACCGTCGCTGTTGCCCCTAGTGTGGATTCCACCCTGATCGCCCCGCTTATTCACGTTGGAGTGCAGCCCGCTACGGACTCTCGTGCCGTCCTCGCCGAGGCGGGCGCTGGGCTTGTAAAGGCCGGAACCTCCACATTGGAGGCGGCGCTCATGGGTTTGCCATTCGCAACATTCTATCGTACGTCGGCCCTCTCCGCAGCACTCACCCGCCGTCTTGCTACCATTGACCACGTCACCATGGCCAACGTCCTTCTCAACCGACCCGCCGTTCATGAATTTCTTCAGCAGGGGGCCCGGCCTCAAGCGCTTGCGCGCGAGGCGATGATGCTTTTGGACGATGGGGATCGACGCTCTCAGCTGCACGACTTTTTTGACGAGGTACGTTCTCTCCTGGGGGGGCCAGGAGCAGCCCAGCGGGCTGCTGCCATCATAGCTGAAATGGTGCAGCGTTGAAAGAACGTCTAGCCGTGCTCCTCCTACGCTGCCTTGCAGCAACATGGCGCCACCGTTCTGTTGGCACGCCCAACCAACCCTGCGTCATTGCCTTCTGGCATGGGGAGATGTTACCCATCTGGTATGCGCTACGGCATCGTCACGCAACGGCACTCGTAAGCGCCAGCAAGGATGGAAGCATACTGGCATCGTTGTTGGAGAAGTGGGGATTTCTGGTCGTCCGAGGATCGTCCAGCCGCGGTGGCGCAGAAGCACTTCACGCAATGGTTTCGGCGTTGGAGAACACCATGGTACTTATGACGCCTGATGGACCTCGTGGCCCCAACCGCCATGCCAAAGCTGGTGCAACGGTGGCCGCCCATCGTGCCAGCCGGCCCATCGTTGCTGCCACCGTTCGTTGCACGCACTACGTGCGATTGTCATCATGGGACAGATTCATGATTCCGTTGCCGTTTGCAAGAATTATCGTCCGATTCAGTGACCCCATGCATGTCCAGGCCGATGCTGATGGACGACTGGACGACGCCATCCACCAGCTGGCCAGCGCCATGGACGCAACGGAGCCATGATGTCATTCCTTGAGGACGGCTATGCTGCCGTCGTGGGTTGGCGCAATCGCCAGTGGGACAGTGGCCGGAGGCCTCGAGTGCACGTCACGCTCCCTGTTGTCAGCGTCGGTAACCTGAGTGTTGGCGGCACAGGCAAAACACCTGTGACAGCCTTGGTTGTGGACATGCTGAAGGATCTTGGCCGCAGCCCCGTTATCGTGGCCCGAGGGTATGGCCGAAGGCACCGCGGACTTGTCGTCATCCAACCATACCAAGCCGATGGCATGGACCCAGACGTGACGGGAGATGAACCCCTGGAGCTGGCCCGCCGATGTGGCGTGCCCGTTGTGGTGGCTCGCCGCAAGGTGGACGCCGCCATTCATGCAGCCGCAGAGCACCTGGGCGACGTGATTGTCGTCGACGATGGCTTCCAGCATCGCGACCTCGTTCGGGAGCTTGATATCGTCATCATCGACGCAGCAACCATCAATACCCCACGCTTGCTTCCCAAAGGCCGTCTTCGAGAGCCCTTAGCAAATGTGAGTCGCGCCCATGTCGTGCTACTCCACGGTGACGTCGAGGCGTCACGAATCGACCATGTACGCAGCCAGGATGCTCTCCTCCTCCATGTACAGTTCACCACCACGGTTCCACCGTTCAACGGTACTGCCATCGCAGTGTGCGGGCTGGGAGCACCACAACGGTTCTATAATGGGTTAGCCGAAGCGGGCACGTCCATCCTTGGCCAAACATCCTTCGCAGATCACCATCGGTATCTCGCACGAGACGTAGACGCGATCATCCGACAAGCGAACACCCTGGGTGCTAGTGCCGTGCTAACTACTGAAAAGGACGTGGTAAAACTCCGCGTCTGGCAGCAACGCTTCGATGCTGCACGCATTCAACTCGTTGTGTGTGGCGTTTCCGCATCTCTGGAGGGTGACGTTCTGGCTGTATTGCACATGATGCAGGATCGGCTCCAGGCCTAAACCGCTAACGATGGTAGTTTTGTGCTTTATCTACGCTTGGAAAAACCATGAAAATTGCAGCTTCGCGAGCATCGGGCTCGGACGCCTATCAACGGTATCTCCCATGGCTTCAGCGCGCCGACGCAGACGTGGAACTTTGCGACCTCTGGACGGCGCCAGACGTTCCCACTGCAGTGACATTACTTCGCGACTGTGCAGGTTTGATATTGACAGGGGGCCCCGACGTAGCTCCCGATCGTTATGGCCAACCGGAGAAAGCACCGCTTTGCGGTGAAGCCGACCTGCGACGCGACGATCTGGAACTAGCCCTGATCAAAGAAGCGCACGAAATTGGAATACCAGTGCTTGGCATTTGTCGCGGAGCACAGATTCTCAATGTTGCCTATGGTGGCACCTTGATTGCTGATCTACCTGCGGCAATCGGCACATCAATTGAACACCGCCGACTTCTTGACGAAGACTCATCACACGATGTGGCACTGGAAAGTGGAACCGTTCTGAAACGCATCAGCCGCGTCCTCGATGGAACCATCAATTCAGCCCATCATCAGGCTGTGGAACGCCTTGCCGACCCTTTCACCGCCGCTGCCGTCTCCCCTGACGGCGTCGTCGAAGCCTTCGAATTCGGCGATGCCACGTTGGGTGGCAAACATTTCCTTCTGGCCGTACAGTGGCATCCAGAGCGCATGGACTACGACAATCCCTTGTCCCATGCCATTGCGGAGCACTTCACGGCTGAATGCCTGGCCTTCGAAACACTTCTCCGTGGCAAGCGTACTCCGCCGCGCGCCTGACGCACGGTATTCGTGCACCCAATGGAGATACCACTATGCCTAGCGGCCAACGTCGGACAGCCGTTATTATCGGAGGAGGCTTTGGTGGCTTGCGAGCCGCCAAACGTCTTGCAAATACGGATGTCAACGTCATTCTGATCGATCGCAACAATCACCACCTGTTCCAACCCCTGCTCTATCAGGTGGCCACGGCTGCCCTCTCCCCTGGAGATATCGCCCAACCACTGCGGTCCATCCTTCGCCAATCCTCCAATGTCCACGTCATGATGAGCACCGTGCTGCACATTGACGTCGATGCGCGGCGTGTGGTCTGCGATGACGGCATCGTTGCCTACGACCACCTCATCCTGGCACCGGGTGCCCGCCATTCATATTTCGGCAATGACTCGTGGGAACGGTTTGCACCAGGACTGAAGGATCTGAACGATGCTCTGCGCATCCGTGAACGACTGTTGACGACCTTCGAAGAAGCAGAAAGCGTCATTGGCACCCAACTGATGAAGTCACTCCTGACCTTCGTGATCGTTGGAGCTGGTCCTACAGGCGTTGAACTTGCTGGGGCCATCGCTGAAATCGCCGACCGAACGATGCTTGCTGACTTTCCCAAGCTGCGGCGGAGTGACGTTCGCGTACTTCTGGTGCAGGCATCCGGACGCATTCTGGAGAGCTTTGCCGAGCCCCTCTCCCGCTCCGCTCAACGCTCGCTTGAAGCCCTCGGCGTTGATGTTCGACTAGACACTTCCGTCACGGACGTCACGGCCGACGGCGTTCGCTTGGGTTCTGAATTCATCGCAAGCCGCAACGTGATCTGGGCCGCTGGTAATAGCGCCTCGCCCTTGCTGGCAGATCTTGGTACTCCCCTCGATGCGGCTGGTCGCGCCATCGTCGAACCCGACTGCAGCATCCCCGGCTATCCCGATGTCTTCGTCATTGGCGACGCAGCTCGATTCAATCATACCACAGACGGTACGCCACTTCCCGCCGTAGCTCAACCTGCAATGCAAATGGGTGCCTATGTTGCAGACCTCGTTCGACGGAATACTGAACCCACACGACGGAGACCGTTTCGCTATCGCAATCTTGGTAGCATGGCCACGATAGGACGTGCGAGAGCAATCGTGGACCTGGGCTTCTTCCGATCGTCCGGCCTCTTTGCGTGGCTGATGTGGGCGGCTCTTCACGTGATGCAGTTGATTTCATTCCGCAATCGATTCAAGGTAATGATTGAATGGGCTTGGTACTATCTTTCATTCCAGCCCGGTGCCCGCCTCATCATCAACAAGGACGCTCCTCAGGAAATTCGTCGGTGGGTCTCGTTGAATTCGAACGACAACTCCTAGGCTGATACGTACATCCCGTGGCCCAGCCGTTTCGGTTGGGCCACTCCCCATCCGTTGAACGTCCATCCGCTGTGCGTTTGTTAGTGCTCCGTACACGTCCAGATGATCCACGATACGCATTCGAACGGTGGTGGCCATTCGTGATCCAGCGCCAATAAAGGCCACTGACCGCAGCGTACCAGGCATGGTGACTTCTCCCACAGTGATGGCACTTTCATAACTGTCGGTGCTAAACACGCTCCACTGTACACCGATGCTTATGCGTGGTCCAACGTACCGTGCGGACGTCGTGAGGGCCAGACCAAGCTCCGTAGGGCGGAGAACATCCCAAGAAACTCTGCCCACATCCAACCGAATTCGTAGGGAAAGGGGCCCTGTCACCCGCTTTGCGGCATCCAAACGGCACCGTAAGCGTTCGCGTTGTGTGGCAATCGTTCGTCCCAACATGCTGTCCCGTTGGCCATCGGTCTCACGTTCCCAGAATACTCTCCAGCCTACCATGGTAGCATGCCCCAGACGCACCGTCCCGAGACAGTCAAACGTCATCCCAAACACGCGTGCTGGTACCCCATACGTTCTGTCATGTGTTTGGCGCACATCCGCCACGGCATCACATCGGCCGTCCGGGAACCGCACTGTAGCGCCCAGGGTTACTCCAACTTCGTTCGAAACAGCTGTGGCGTCCGTTCGGGTGGCGGCATACGGCGCTCTGTACGCAGCAGGTATGCATCGAAGCGCAAGGATAGTCTTTGCACCAGTCCATTGTTTGGTCCAGCCTGCAGCAATGGCAATATCGCCTTCTGCTCCGCGAGCTATTTCGCCACCGAACATACTCCCACGTATTGGTGTGCTAAGAGAGGCCGCAACGAAGGTGCCCCCCCTCCCAGGAAGCACGGACGCGGCCGTACTTCGCAGCTCTACACTGTAGTGGAACTTGGCTGCAAGGAGGTCAACTCGTGTTTTTCCCAATGTCATGCCAACGGTAGCCATATCGATGTGTTCCGCTATGTTGGTTCGCGTGCGCTCTGCCAGTGTGCGTCGCGCCATGACCCGATCGATAGCTGAAGCGTATTCCCCAGATTCATCGGTACGAATAGTCCCAATGAGGTTCCTTCGCGACGTGGCGAGGGAGCCGTGCAGGCTACCTATCGATACAACGAGAGCGCCTCCGCGAAGGCCACCATATCGTTGCGCGGACGTCCATGGACGCACGGCAACATCCATAGTACGTGGTGCCAATGCAGAGGTCCAGGGGCCGCGTACATCCGCCGCCGTACCGAATACCAGGCCTTGTCCGAACGACGGCGAAAAGTCGCCAACCAGCACAGTTGCGGCGCAAGGGAGCAGGATCGAGGCATCAATAGCCAGTGAGCCACCGATGTGCTCCACGAGTTGGGGCTCGCCGGCTGCTCGCGCTGCTACGAGGGCCAGACGGTGGGTTCCATAGCGCACATCGGCTCTCAGAGTGGCATCTGTCGCTGGCCCAAGCCAGAGGGAGTCCTGCGTTGCGGCAATCTCCGTCAGCCTGGTGCTCCCTCTCCAGGAGGCCATAAGGATTGCCGGGGCCCCCTGCCAACAATCAAGGGTAGTGCAGGCGTGCAGGAGAATTCTCTGGGCGATGGTCAGGCACAACGTGTCGGCGATTCTGTCGATGGTTGTAGTAGAGTCATTGCGCACTATTGCGAGCAGCCTTCCCGAAAGGGGCCAGGAAAATCCGGGAATAGCCTCCAGTTCCTCTTTGCTGCACGTTCGTAAGCATAGGGGTGCATGACGATAGGTTTCCAGCGCATCCAAGTCCTGGGCTGAGGTCGAATGGGAGCAAAACACTGCAAGAACTACCGCAACGATTCCCCACACGTGTATTGACAACACCATCACAAGGAAATCCTCGTAAGCACCATGGGACGAAAGCCGATACCAACGAGATAGTCGAGAACAAGTGAGCAAGGATGTGGCACCTGCAGAGCTATCCCAGCACGAAGGGAACCGGGGAGCGTTTCGAGCCCTCCTAACAACAGGACGTGAGGATGAACAGCTGTTGAGGCGATGGCAGTAACGGATAGTCCAAAGCCTGCTATCATGGAAATTCCCGCATGGAAGTTCCAATCATTGAACGCCCATGCTCCGGCAAACCGAATCAACGGGGGGACTGGCCTCTGCCCAGCCCAACGTATCAACGTCGTGTTTTGGACCGTAAGTCCGAGCGTGGTGATGTCGTTGAGCTTCCATTGCAGACCTGCATGCAACCGTATGGTGGCCGACCACGAGAATCCACGCGCCCCGCCAGCCTGTATGGAAGGTGCCATGGCAGCGTGAAGATCGTCCTGGATGGTATCGGACAGGACCACTCCTGCACCGAATTCCGTCCATGCTCCCACGTGCGACGACGTCAGCCCGACGGGAAATCCACCAATCGTGAAGACAGACGTTCCCTGCCAAACGGAAGGAAGCCCATATGACAGAGGCGCAACAGCCAAGTCGAGCGAGGAGTCCGGAAGGTTGAGACATGTCAGGGGGAACTCGACGTTCGGAACGGAGAATGCGTCGGGCAGAGGAGTCCGCAGTGACGTCCACACGCTTTGGGCATGAAGCAGGGTGGCTGCCAGCATCAAGAGAATCACAATGATGAGCATGGTACTCCGTGATGCACCATGGCTGCAACGTGACGGATGCTAGTGACAACGTCCACACCTGTCATACCGTCCAGAAGCGCTAAATTCACCCGATTATCAACATGATATAGCGGAGACTCTCATGTGGCGATTCGTAACGGCTGCAGTATTTCTTGCCCTTTGTACCAGCGTAGTGGCGAGCGGTCAGGAGCTGGAAGCAACGGTCATGGTGAACACACAGGCCCTTGACCGCGATCAAGCCATGGAGATTCAGAACATGGCAAACGATGTGCGGACGTACCTCAATGGCCAGCGGTACACGGGCCAGGACTGGGATGGAGAAAAAATCCCGTTTGACGTGACGATCTGGATGTTGGGCCGTACGGGGAACCGCTTTAGAGCTCGCATGGCTATTGTGAGCAAACGGTTGGTTAATAATCAACCTAGCAGCGGGGCAGCTCTGTTGAGAATAAATGAACCCGAGTGGAGCTTCGAGTGGAGCTTTACCCCACAGCTGACGTTCCAGTCAACGCGCTACGATGAATTCACAAGCGTGCTTGACTTCTATGCCCTTATTGCTATTGGTTTGGACATGGACACCTATGATGACTTGGGTGGCACGGAGGCTTACAAGACAGCATACAATATCGCTCAACTGGGTAATGGCGCTGGGGTAAAGGCTTTCGCGGCGTTCTTTCAACCAGGCGAGTTCACACGGATGTCCTTGATCACGGAATACCTCGACTTACGCTATAGTACCTTCCGACGACTCCTCTTCGACTATCATGACGCCGTGGACCAATATGCCACCAACAAGACGGAAGGGCGAAAGGCCATGGCTGTGGTGTTGGATGACATGGCACGCTTCAAACGAGAGAAGATCTCCAACCGAAGCGTCATTATCCAAGCGTTCTTTGACGCCAAGCATCTCGAGATAGCCGACCTTTTCAGGGGCTATAAAGGCGACGACGTTTGGTCCAGCCTTCGATTCCTTGACCCCGGTAACACTCAGGTCTACGAACAGGCAAAGTCCGGTCAATGACACGAAATGTCTCTTCCGTGCGCCCCGCCATTGCGGAGGAGCTCCATCGTTTCTACAATCCTGCCCTTTTTTCGAGTGCGACCTACGATGCTCTTGTCGCCTTGCACTCCGTGGAGCATCTGCCAAAACACCACGGTCTGGGTACTGTTGGTATGATGGCTCATGATTATTGCTGTCTCATTGACGGACTTGTCGCCAGCACGGCAACAAATAGCGACGGAAGAGAAATCACGACGGCATTCTTCACTCCTGGTGACATTGTCATTGATTGCGTTTCCGTGTTTATGGGAACTCCCGCACGTGAGCGGATGGTAACGCTGACACCGTGTTCGGTACTGCGCATTTTGGCAAGCGATTTCGCATCCATCTTTGAACACTCTCATGAAGTGGCTGAATGGGGTCGCTTATGGTTTACATCGGAACATCTTCGTAGCCGCATGCGAACACTTGACATGATTACCCTGACAGCAAAGGAACGGTATCTTCAACTCATTGAACGTCATCCGGCCATCATTCAGTCTGCGCCACTCAAAATGATAGCGACGTACTTGGGGATCACGGAAAGCTCATTGAGCAGAATTCGCGCCGAACTCCCATAGAACGGGGTGGGTATTTCTTGCCAATTGGCAAGAGATGATTGCCAACCAAGGACTAGTTTCGTCCCGAAACATCTTCCCTACATTCCTTGGAGAGACGTCAGTGGTAAATCCCGTTGTTTGGTTTGAGATTGCAGCTGCGGACCTGGACCGTGCAAAGTCCTTCTATGAGGCTGTCTTTGGCAGCACCTTTCAGTTCATCGACATGGGAACAACGCGCATGCACATGTTCAACGGAGACAGTGCGTTGCCTGGTGCATCCGGCGCACTTGTTCATTCTCCCGACAACACTGTAAGTGCGGATGGAGTCACCATCTATTTTGCGTCTGCGGATATCACCACAGAACTAGATCGAGTAGCAGGAGCAGGTGGTCGTGTTTTGGTACCAAAGACATCGATCGGAGAATTTGGCTTCATCGGGATGTTTCTCGATAGCGAAGGTAACCGCATTGGTTTGCATAGTGTGGCATGACACTTCGGAGAATCAACCATGAAGAACATCGTCATTCGTTTGCTCATCCTTGTGGTGACGGGCATGACATGGACATCATTCACTCTCTACGCTAAAGACGATGATCAGAAAACGGCCAATGGAACCTCCATTGGCTTTTTTCTCGGTCAAATCCAGCGCGATCTTCACATTGGAGCCAGTGTTACTTCGCCAGCTTTCTTGAACGGGGCAATGGCCGTTAGGGCCAACTTCGCTCTTGCATATTTCGAACACATTGTCCGAGAGCGCACCACCTGGACGCCATACCATCATGGTCGGATAGGTATTGTTGGCTACAGCACGATCATTGCTGGTGCCATTCGTTGTTATGGAGAGGGCGGTTTGATATTGCTGTTTCCTTCAACGGAATTCTCGGAAAAATCCGTTATTCCTGGTGGCTATGGTCACTTCGGATTCGAGTTTCTTATGTCCGACCATGCACGATATTTCCTCGAGATTGGTGGTACAGGAACCGGAGCAACCGCAGATAGGGTGCCTACGAAACCCCTATATTCCAATGGTTTCGTTGTTGCAGCGGGAATGAGGTTTAGTTTCTAGTACAAATGGACACGATCTGACCAAGACAGCAATTGCGAGGAGCTACCCACGTAGTGCATATTCATGGCGCTCAAGCAAGCCAAAGGGCCTGGTGTCAATACTCCAGATGCTACAGTTACGGATACATGCCAAAAAAAGCTGGCCAACAGAAGGACTCAGTTCGGTACTACTGTACTGGTTCACCTGCAGGAACGTGTGCTTGCGCAGTACAAGCAATCCGTCGCCGATGTCATTGAACCGCGCGTAGAAAGACATACGCACACGTCCATGACCAATGGCATACTCGACGCTATGTGAAAGACTTTCTACAGTCAAGAATGCAAAGCAGAAGGCCTATCATCATTCAGCTCCGTATACGTAGGGCATACCACAACAACAGGTACACTCTAGGTCTTTTGAAATCATCATCAGTCTTTACCAACGTGGATTCCACTGCGATCTCCGTATCCATTAAGGATAAGCATCAAGGAATCCACTGAGACGATACCGTTGGTTATGGCTTGTATGGAATGGATGCCGTACCGCGGTACGAATTATCACTTGTCCGAATGACGTCAACAACAATCAGTTCATCAGCATAACCACTGAGGACACTTGACGGAATAGAGTAGAGTGCTTCTTCGCTTCCTGACGAAGGATACGTCGCAATCAACGTACCTGTCTTACCAGAACGTACTTCGATTTTGGCAGGAGTTGTTAGAAGAACCACCAAGGAGCCGGACGGACCACTGCTCAACAGAGGCTTGTTGTCGGAATGCATGAACGTAGAATAGGCATTGTAACTCCCCATGACACCATTCGGCCTCACTATTGTGCGTGTGCCGTCGCATGCCACGTGCTCTATATGCGTAACGTCACCAAGATCGGCATCAATGTACGTCACGGAATATGGTAGCTGGACGCTGCCGTCACCAGTGCACGGCTTGCCTTGGCTGACGACGGTAATTGTAGTTGCTGTTGTGACAGGCGGCATCACGGCTTTGGCCGTAATCGACGAAGCAAGAAGCAGCGCACTAGCTGCCAACGCTACGACAATCCTCATGAGAACCTCCGTTTGAAAGAATCAATGTTAAGAGCAAAAAGATGTTCTATGGCCTGTGAGATGACAGTTTCTTTTGTCACTCTCTGACACATCCAAAACAAAAGTAGGTTGGGAATAGTTGACAGACAAGCTAATTCTTTTCAAGGAAGCTGATGCATGCAATAGATCCATTCCTTCGTACTAGGATCCTTCATGGATCGTGGACAGAGGCTGCGATGAAACGTGACCCAATCCGATATAGTGAGAATAGCTTGTTTCTTGTATTTCCATCGATGACACGAACTTGACAAATATGGGAACTCAATGACAGGATTGAATGGACATTGAGACTCAGGCACATTCCCTCTAAAGCGACATCGGCTGTATCTACACATAGCGATGTAGCCTCTCATGCTGACACTCAGACTGGTACGTGGCCCTCAACATGATCTATTCTACAGCTGGGAAGTAGGCGGAGAAATCAAGTGAGAATTGGCGACGTCCCAGACCACAGGAGGCTCAAAGATAATCGCTAGCTCACCGAGTGTGTCACCGTACTCCAGTCAACCATATCCGTTTCGGTATACGTGGACAATACCGATACGGACATTACTGGAAGTCCATTGTTCTCAACGGTCGGCGGCAGAACAGGAAAAGATGAGGAATAGCATTCTAACCCAGTGCATTCCGGCGTCCTTCCGTTTAGGATGACGCTCATCCAATGTGTGTTAACGACGGGAGCGGCTATGAGAATACGACACGTCAAAAGGTGTGCCTAGCCCACACGAGGTGACTGCAAGCATGAAACGTGGAT
>JALOMA010000092.1 GCA_025455735.1 Candidatus Kapaibacterium sp. | reverse complement strand
ATGAAAAGAAACAATTCTTTTTGTAGTAAAAGACAATTGTTGGCAAAGTGAAGGTAGGATTGAGTGAATCGGAATAATTATTCCAGTGTCATAGATGTACAACCGTCAATTAATCAACTCATTTCCATTGGGAAACGAACTATGAGAGACTTCAAGAGATACTTGATGGACGTGTGTCTACATGCGTTGATCCTAGGAACGTCCACTGTGTCTGTCCTTGCCGACGACAACACAGCGCGAGCGACTTTAGTGGAAATCAAAGAAAATTCTATTATTTGTCGTCTACTGGACCCGGTTGATGAGTCATCTGCTGATGTTGACACGTTGCGCTTGTCGCAAAATCTTGGAATTAAAGGCTGTACCCGTGAAGGCCTAAAACGAGACGTCGAAATGTTGCTCAGTCTTTCTTTTGATGAGGCAGGAGATGCTACCGTTGAAACGATATCAGTAGAAACGTGTGAACCTCAAACTACCTTCATTGGTAGGATTTTGGACGTTGATGGCTCCATGGTACGCCTCCTTGTCAACAGATTCAATACCGCTTATGCATTCGGTGATACACTTTCCATCGTACTCAAGGACGGATTCTCTGTCGGCAACTGCAATGGAACTCCATCGACCGTTGATGAACTTGAGGCCGGACGTCTCGTGTATTCAACCGGAACAAAAACGGATGAACGAACGATTCTTAGCAATGAAGTGGTGTTTTCTGACAATTGTACCACGACAGGAACACTTCTTGGTGTAGTTCTAACAAACGAATCCGGATTAATCGTCTTGAATGACTTCGACGGTTTGTCCAAAAGCGTTAAAATATCATCCGATGAAGAGGACATCCAGGTTGCGACTGTAAGCTCATGCTCTGATGCCATAGTATCGATTGACGACATCAAAACCGGAGATACGGTACGCGTGGATGTTGTTATAGCGCCAGGTGAGCCTGTCGAGGCCACAAACGTCGTCGTTGTCAATGATTGCCCAGATGGTGCGCGATTCTTGAGGGACGGACAGTTGATTCAAGGGACCTTTCTTGAAGAGTCAGCTGGATCCCTAACGATCCGGACAAGCAATGGCAGACTATTGACGTTGCCCATACAGGAAGATGCGCTGCTTGTAGATTGTGCCAACGTAGCGATTGTACCAGCCGAGGTGGCACGGAATACGAATGTGCGAGTGATAACAAGACCCGATGAACGTAGTACACAGACGGTGAGATCAGTTGTCTTTGAAACGGACTGTGGAAGGGTTGATGCAGCCAATGGTCTCGTCCTGAGTGGAACGGAAACGGAACTTGTCGTAAAACTGTCCGCCTCGAACACCGCGCAAATATTTGCGGTGAATGCACAAAGCAACATCATTGACTGTGCTGGACGGAACCGCTCCGCAAGCGATCCCGATCTGGTTGGCAAGAATGTCCTTCTGTCTGTAATCACTCCGAATGATGTTCCAACAGTCGTCAGTGCGAATGCACAAGTGGACTGTGGTGCAGAGGTGACTGCGAAATCCGCCTTTATTGTATCCGTAACCGATGACACCCTCCAAGCTAGTGTTATCGACACACGAGAGGTTCTCACCCTTGCGCGACCAGATCTTGTCACCGTGGTTGACGAAAATGGTCAGCCGATCGATTGGAATGACCTGCGCCCGGACGCAAAGGCTTGCATCTCTATAGCAGCAATACGCAATACCGTTGTCGCCTTGTTCATCGAGCAGGGAGTAGCCTGTGGCAGTGCAGATGAAGAACAGATTCCCATTCGGATTGTTATGGAAGGCACCGTTCGTGGAGTACAGGGTGACTTGATGTCCATTGATTCAGAAGTGTCACGTGTCAATGTCCGAACGAATGACAATACTCAGATCGAAATACCGATAGGTCTTATCCAGCCGGGCACACGCGTCCGCATTACCAGTTCATCGCGATCAACAGTGTTTGAACCTGTCGCAGATATGGTGGAAATACTCGGAAGTACGCCTACATCTGTCGAAGAGATCAATGTGAATGATGTACGCGTCTGGCCGATTCCCGCACGAGACGTTATAACTGTTCAAGGCAACGTTCAACGGCTGGATTTGCATGCAATCGATGGTAGTAAAGTCGTTGGCCAGACTGGTCAGCAACTAGACATCAGCAGCGTTCCGTCTGGAATGTATATGCTTCGTGTTGTCCAGGAAGATGGTTCCACGAGAACAATCCTGATACCAGTGCTGTAAGTAGTCCCATAGAACAAAATCCCTCTTCCCCTCATGCACGCTGCCCCGTTGGTCTTTTCCCAGCGGGGCAGCTGTGTATAACGCTCGAACGAAGTTCTAGTATTTCAAGATTATTTGTCCAACCTCCGTGGTATAAAGACCATTCGGCAGAGCAGTCACTGAACCCTCGGCCATACCATCTTCCATATGGATGATAGGGACAAGCACAGAACGGCCATGGATGTCCCTAAGCCGAAGTTCGGATTTGCCTGTTGAATGAGGAATACGAAAGGTGCCTTGTGTAGCTAGTGTAGGTAGTTGGGAACTGCTCTCACGAGTTTCTTGCGTACTGACGAAGGTCTGTGTGGGTGCATAGTGGAGGTCAACGTCTGTACCAAGAACGAAGTATCTAGGCGTTACGGTAACCGAACGTGGTTGAATCGCCCTGTTGCGCACGCGAGGCATTCTGATGGTAGACCAAGAGAAACCGCCATTGACGGATGTAATAATTGTAGTGTCGACGACAACGACAATAATGGAACCATTGCCGGAAATAATCGGCGTCCGACTTGTCTGTGGGAATGACAACTCTGGTTGTTCGAAACTCTTTCCGGCATCGGAGCTACGATAGAGTAGCGTTTGTCGTGGGTTGTCCGACGTAATAGCGCCAACAAAAACAAGATTCGTGCCGACATACTCTATCGTCGTGATCGCACCTAAGAATGTGGTCGTTGGTGCCCACGTTCTGCCTTCATCGGTAGATCGTAGCAGATGATGTTCTCCCGCACGGATGGCATAAAGAAGTACGGATGATCCGTCGGGAGCTGCAGCCACAACACCACGAGATAGATATCCTGGCAGTGGCCTATAGATGGTGTCCGAAAGGGCAACATCAGCCGTCAGGATTGTTGGACCCATTTTTGCAGCAATAATGGTATTCATGGACCGAGCTACCGACGTCGTACCACCACGTACGGTATCGACAAATCCCACACTTGCTTCGCCGTTGTTGGTTCGAAGAAAGAGGGTATTCACACCAGCAACAATCTGATCTCCGTCCATGACCGTGTATGACGAATCCATCGTCAGTATAAATTCATGATCAACAGCGGTAATCGTGCGATAATCATATCGCGACCTAGGCACGATAATGTTACGTGTGGGGTTCGGCAAGGGCATCGTTTCTACACCGTTGTTGGTAAGTGCAAACACGGTATCGCCACGGCTAAAGGATATGCGCGTGAACCGATTGCCGAAGCCAGCGACGTTGTCGGCAGTCCATTGTATACGTTTCGTGTTGTCTTGGATAACCTGACGCTTAACGGCAAGCGCTGGAGCGCCGCGTTTGATAACACCGATGCTGTTCGTGTCGAGTACGATTGCCGGGGACGCATCGATCAGTGCAAAATTCACCAGATTCTGATCTACCCAAGTTTCTCCACCATCGTCCGAGACAACGAAGAGTGAATATGGTCCAGCAACGCCAGAAAACGCAAGAACGGTGCCGTCCGGCGACACCTCAAAGGCATACACTGTTGCCCATGGCATGGATGGTCGCACGACGTTTGGTACAAAGGGCACCGTGGACCAAGACATGCCGTTGTTGCGACTGATGTGAACGGTACCGTTATTGGCAACACACCACAGCGTTGTCATTCCCGCATCGTTCGTCCGTGCTTGGATGCGTACCAGCGGAGCTGAATCGGGAACCGCGATTTCCGCAAACTCCAAGCCGTCACTGGATGTCCACAAGCGTCGCTGCGTGATCACATACCACCGTGATCGCCCATCGGTGCACATATCCGCAATGGAATCCTTAATGGGTAGCTCTATTTCTTGCCATGTCAACAGACCATCCGTGGATCTCTGGAAAGGGGCCGTGGCACCACCGATGAGGGTGACACCATTCAGGTGTTCCAGCAGGCGGATATCTCGTTCGCGCTGTGTGGGATCCGGCAGCGTTGCAATCTCATTACCTTCGATTCTCACCAAACTGCCCTTTCGTCCTACGGCGTAAAACGCCCCTTCGATATATTCAACGTCGAATAGATCCTGCTGTTGTGGCCACAGCGTCATGGCCGTTTGCGTCAACGTGATGGAATCCGTGCGTTGAAATACACGCACCACACCATCATTGCCAACACCCACGATTGTTTGATCTGGTGACGTGGCCAACATATTCAGGCCAGCCGTCTCGGGGCTTAACAGGTAACGTTGCCATTCCTGGCCCGATACCGTACTCATCGTTGCGGTCCAAAGCACAATCACGAAGAATGCTCTGATGACTCTCATAATGTCCTCCCTGTTGTTCCTGCGGAATATTCGTCCTGTCAAGAATATCGATGTGCTGCATCGCACTGGTGCTCGGACACCACACTCCGCTATTCCGTTACAGTCCGGCAGCCATAGAAAGAGCTTCGACCATGCTGGCAGGGTTGGCCGTATTCGTTCCTGCAATGGCGAACGCCGTGCCGTGATCGGGCGAGGTGCGCATGACGGATAGTCCGGCCGTGATATTGACGCCACCACCTTCGGCCAAAAGTTTGAGCGGAATAAGGCCTTGATCATGATACATGGCCAGGATACCATCGTACGAGCGATACGCCCCAAAGCCGAAAAAGCCGTCAGCGGGGATGGGGCCGTGGCACTGGATGCCCAGGCCTTGCAGATGAGCCACCGCTGGTTCGATGATGGTTGCATCTTCCGACCCTATCCTGCCGTGTTCGCCGGCATGGGGGTTCAATCCCAGCACCGCCAGGCGTGGGTGGCTGATGCCACAGTCATTCTGGAGCCATTGATGGAGGACATGGGCTTTGCCGACGATGAGATCCTGCGTAAGCATCGGGGCTACGGCACGGAGCGGTACGTGAATGGTTGCAAGGGCGACACGGACGGAGCCAGAGGCAAGGATCATGAGCGGTGTGCCACCAAGTCGGGCGGCAAGGTGCTCCGTTTGGCCTGCGTGGGCCCAACCAGCCATAGCACAGGCATGTTTGCTAAGAGGGAGCGTGAGGATACGCCATCCGGGAGCCGACGTGGCATGCGTTATGGCAGCATCCAAGGAAGCAAGGGCAAGCGCTCCAGCTTCGGCCGTTTCATTGCCAGGTTCGACAGCGCAGCGATGGCCTACGTCACGAAGGTGTACCATATGGCCCGCCACGCTGAGTATGGAGCCATCGACGTCGGCCGACAGGTGGTGAGCTGCAATGACGTCCCTCGCCATTGTGGCGTCCAGGAAGCACACCATCTGCGGCAGGGGCGCTCCGGCAAGGTGCCGGAGCGCCCCCAGGAAGACGTCGAAGCCGATGCCGTTGACATCGCCACAGCTGATGGCAAGGCCCCTTATCATGTGATGAGACTGGAGGCACGCCGCCGGCGCGTCTTGTAGAAGTTCAGGAGCAAGCCGATGAACGACATGTTGATGATGAGTGCTGTTCCACCAGCGCTAAGGAAGGGCAACGGAATGCCCATGACAGGAAACACGCCGATGGCCATGCCGATATTGACGATGGTGTGGTAGAGCATCATGGACGCAAAACCAAAGGCAATGACGCTGGCGAAGCGTGTGCGGACGATGGAGGCAATGCTTGCGGCGCGCAGGATGATGGCGGATAAGAGGGCGATAACCGTGACGCCACCAACAAAGCCGAATTCCTCCGTCGGTACACAATAAATGAAGTCCGTCCACTGTTCTGGAATGTATCGCAGCTGCGTTTGCGTACCCTTGCGAAATCCCTTGCCAGTAAGGCCACCAGATCCCACGGCAAGCATGGACTGGATGACATGATAGCCTTCGCCGCGTGGGTTACGCTCGGGCTCGAACAAGGTGATCAGACGATTCTGCTGGTGGGGTGGCAGTTTGGTGAAGACCGTTTCCACGAGAAATCCGCCGCCCACAACGGCAGCCACTAGGACGGCCGTGACGATGGCGTTCCTGCGGAAAAGGAAGGCCCCGATGGCCATTAAGGCCGAAGCGATGAAGAACCAGATCATGGCATCGAACAGCACGCCATACAGCGCGGCGACGGCCACAAATGGCGCGGCGCACATGACGTACAGAGCAAAGAGGTCGCCACCCAGCCATAGGTACAATCCCAGGCCCATGGCAAAGAATACCGTGGCCGAGCCTGTATCCGGCTGCAGCATGATAAGGCCTACCGGAATAATCAGTATGAGCAGGGCTATGGCGCCATCGCGTATGGTATTGACGTCCACGCCCTTTTCCGACGCATGGCGGGCCAGCGCCAGGAGCGTCGTGAGCTTGGCAAGCTCGGAAGGCTGGAAACTGAACGATCCGATCTCGATCCAGCACTGTTGGCCGTTGACAACCTTGCCAACGCCCGGAATCAGCACTGCCACAAGGAACAGAACGCCGACGCCGTAAAGTGGCCAAGCAAGATCGCGAAACCACCGCTCCGGCAAATAGAACATGGTAACAGCACCAGCGAGACCGATGGCCGCATACTTGAGCTGGTTGAGGAACGTGGCGCTAAGCCCCGAACCCGACGTTATGAAGGTTGGTGCCGTAGCAGAGAAGATGCTGATAAGTCCGATGGCCAGAACGCCAAAAACTGCAAGAACGAGACCCCAGTCGAGGAGGTCGTTCACACGCCGCTGTAGCGCGACATCATCGTCGTCAAAGAGGATGGTCGACATGGTTACGCTGATTCTTCCGTGGCCCACAGGCGGCCGGTAATTCGTTCAAAGGCCTCGATATACTTGTCACGTGTTGCCATAATGACGTGCTCTGGCAATGCCGGTGCTGGTGCCTGCTTGTTCCAGTCCAACGTTTCCAACCAGTCACGAAGCACCTGTTTGTCGAAGTTATGCTGGCTGTGCCCTGGGCGGTATTCCGATGCCAGCCAGTATCGTGACGAATCGGGCGTTAGGGCTTCGTCGATAAGAATAATGTCGCCACGTTCGTCCAAGCCGAATTCGAACTTCGTATCCGCAAGCAGCAGTCCTTTTTGTTGGACCATGGACGCCGCTGTGCTATACAGACGCACCGAAATGGCACGAAGCTCCTCTGCAATTCGAGGGCTTACAATGCCGGCAGCCTGATCGAAACTTATGTTCTCGTCATGGCCGGTCTCGGCCTTTGTGGCTGGCGTGAAAATGGGTTCGGGAAGCTGTGACCCTTCTAGGAGGCCCGGGGGCAAGGGTATGCCACAGACTGTGCCGTGCTGGCTGTATTCCTTCCAGCCACTGCCGGCCAGGTAACCACGGACAACACATTCAATGGGAAGTGGGCGAGTCTTCTGCACGATCATCGTGCGCCCCCGCAGCGTAGCGTGGTCCGCAGCAGTAAACGAGGTGAACTCCGAGGTGTCCGTGGAAAGCACATGGTGGCGGACAACGCGCTTCAGCGCCTCGAACCAATACAGGGAAATCGAGGTAAGCAGCCGGCCTTTGTCCGGAACGGCTTCCGCCATCACCACGTCAAATGCCGATATACGATCCGTAGCAATCATGAGGAGCCTGTTGCCAAGGTCATAGACATCGCGCACCTTTCCACGACGAAAGACGGGCAATTCGGCAAAGGCTGTGGTATGCAATGCAGACATGGAGGGCTCCGTTGAACCCACAAAACTAACCAACAGCGCATCGGTCTAATGCACAAAACCGATAAAACGGTGGTGGTTGGACACGAAAACGGCGGGATGGCCCAGCAACGTAGCTGGAACAGCTCTCGTTCCGCGTGCAATCAGGCGACCCGTGATGTCCCATACGTCGTATTCACCGTCGAGGGTGGACCCCGCTTGCACGTGGATTGTCCGGTTTGTGGATTCGGAAGGGGGCCTGGGCGCCACGCTGGTGACGTCGGAGAAGGGCCTCCAGAGTGACAGACGGGAGCTGTCCACAACGATGGCCACCACACCGTTGGCATCGATTGCCAACGAGGTGGCCACCGCAGCGTCGGCGTTGAGGACGGCACCACGTTGGAAGCCGCCATGGGCAAACAGCAGGGCGACGAATGCGTCGGTGCCGGAAGGGGTGGACACGACGATGTTGGCAGGGCCGGAGAGGGAGTCGAAGCGCAGGCTACGCGTAGCACGGCCTGCCAGGAGCACACCCTGTGTGGCCGGGTGGAGATCGGCCACGATAGGTTCAGGTCCCCCGGATGTGGCCGCAAGGCGTCCGCCGCTGGTGAGCGTCCGCCAAGAGATTGCCACGGCGTCCTCGCCATCGCTACAGCTTCGCGGCTCCACGGCAACCACCACGGTAGTGTCGGCACTGGTTGTTGCATCGGCAGGAGCATCCGTACAGGCCAACGTGGAAACGAAGTTGGTGGGAATGCCATTGCCATCGATGGCGACTGCAATGGTAGACCGTTCGAGGGTGGGGAGCGGAAATCCGTCGATGACGGCATTACCCCAGACGTAGCGCCCACGAACTGTTGCCAGACCGTTTGGGCCGGCGCGCAGTGCCGGTTGGTTGTCGTCTACAACGAGTGGCTGCGCATGCCAAGCCGTATCGACGGTGCCATTGGCAGCAAGCACAAGGATTGATGCCGACGATTCTGCGCCCCGAGCCGTTGCCGCGATGGCAGCAGCGCGTGTAGTATCAACCCACGTGTAGGCTATCCGACACGTTCCATCGGGAAGCACGTTGAGCGAAGCCGGAACGTCTGCATTGCTGGCGCCTTCGAGACGTGCCCAACTGAGGGCGTCGCTGGAGTCATAGCGCGCAACCAGAACATCGCCGCTACCGCGGGCACCCAAGGTGGATTGTCCGACGGTAACCCAGCGCAGTTGCGACGAGCCTCCAATGGCCCACAGCAAGGCCGTAGTACCGTGGGGGCCACGGTGAAGGGCCACCAGGGAGTCATCGGCAGGCCCCCCGACGTGGTCCATCAGCCTGATGCTATCGGCTGTGACCGCGATGATGGCCACATCGCGCAAACCGCGCGAGCGGAGGACGGGGCCCCCTTCAAGAAGGGTCAGGGAGTCGGAGAAGACGATGCCTACAACCAGGTGATTGCCATATGCCGCAATAGCAGGCCTGCTGGACGAGGTGAAGGCAGCAGAAGCCAGGGGGCGAACTTGGGAGTGGGCGTACGTGGCAAGGAGCAGCCAGCAGGCGGCCAGCGCTAGGCGCATCACATGAATGATGCGAAGATGGTGAAGTGCGGGGCTACCAGGGCGATACCCAGTTGGATAAGGAGCAGGCAGGCAAGCATAAAGAACGTAAGGTTGCGCGGTCCCACGTCGGCCGGGGCTTTGATCCACCGTCCGGACATATGCACCAGCCCCACAACGACGGTCATCAGTGCAGCATGTTCCAAGCGCGTGCGCAGTCCGTCGCCAAGATCGGACCAACGCATCACCAGCTGTATCAATCCCAGGAGCCACTGAAGGGTAACCACGCCGGCGAACAAACGCACGGCAAGGACGTCAATCTTGGACAGTGCTACGCGGCGCAAGGCAGCTACGGCGGGAAGAACCACGGCAAACGCTGCAAGCAGCATCACCAGGTGGCGCATATGAGAATGGAGAACAATCAGCGTGTCCATGGTAGGCCATCAATGGATGATCGGAAAGACGCAATGTAGCACATCGGAGGGGATGGATTGGGCGGGGGGGTGTCTACTTGGGAATTTCCTGGTAGGTTTCAACACAAACAAACAACGTATCAAAAGAGGTGACATTATGAGCACAAGCGCTGAAAAGACGTTTACACTATCGG
>JALOMA010000091.1 GCA_025455735.1 Candidatus Kapaibacterium sp. | reverse complement strand
TTGTACGTTCGGTTGATGACTCCCTCGTGAGTTCATGAATATCCAGTTACTGCCTTGGCATTGTTGGCACGAACTCAATGAAAGGTGTGGACGGCAGTTCACCTGGTGGTAGGGGTGATGGCGTTTCTTCACCGGCTGGACCCAACCACTTCACGTAGGCATACACGGCCCGGATATCGGATTCTTTCATCTCACGAAAGGCCCAGCCAGGCATTGGGGGAAGAAACTGTGCCTTTGCCACAAAGTTCACCCATTCATCCTCCGTCATGCGGTCTCCGGATCTCCGCAGGTTTTTCGCATACGACGTTCCCCAAGGACCAGAGAATCCGACGGCCATACCTGTCAAACGGTCCGCCTCAGGCACCGTACCATTCGACTCTCCGAACATTGGCGTATGGCAGTCGTTGCATCCCGCGATGTTCACCACGTAGCGTCCCCGCTCAACGTTCTCCGTGGCAACCGTATCAGAGACCTTCGGTTGGCCGGTGGCTGCCTGTACCCGTGGGATGGACGTTATTGTGATGACTGCCGTTGCAATGGATAGGGCTACAATGGCTATGCCACCGGCAAAAATTGTGCGTTGCGTCATCGTTGGCTACTCCTTGGATTGGATTGATATGCCGCCGTGAACGCATTCAACCAACGCAGGTTCGCACATTCTTCGGATATTTCTCCGATGTCTAGACCTGTCTCAGCCGATCTCCATGAGCTTATTCACGCTCTCACACAAACCGAGAAGCGGTACGTACGGTTATTTCTGACCCGCCATGTGGACGAGCGGGAGAACAAGTCCGTGCGTCTGTACGATGCCATAGCTGCACAAACCAGCTACGATGAAGCCCTCTTGAAACGGACCGCGTCTGGCGAGAGCTTCGTCAAACGGTTGCCTGAGGCAAAGCGCGAATTGACGCGCATGATTCTTCGTGCCATGAGGCAGTATCATGCCGAGAATGGCCGGCAGCGACGCGCCATAACGGCGTTGCTTGACGCTGACTTCCTCCATGAGCGCGGCCTGGACCATCTAGCCCTCGAGCATATTGATGATGCAATGCGGCTTGCCGTGGAGACCGAAGACTACGCTCTCGCCACAAGGGCAATTCTTCATCGCGACAACTATACCTACCGTTCCGATCCCCACCCGTCCGACCTACCGCCGCTCGATCGCGATCCCGTCATTCAATCCGCAGAAGCGCTGTTGGAGTTCACCACCTTCTACCAGGTTGCGAAACGAATGGCGGCCATCGTGCAGCGTTATGGCCATTCTCCAAATGCTGAAGCACGGCGCCTTGCAGAACATTTGGTACAAGAAGCCCTTTCACGAGGTAAACCTGTGCGCCGCGATGCCCGAATGGTATGGCTGCGGATTCTTTCGCGAAAGGCGTTCTGGATTGACCATGACTATACTGCAGCCCTGGAATATGACCTCGAACGGTTGAAGATTTTCGAGTCCGACCCCCACTACCGTATTGAACGAATGGGGCCTTGGATCAATCTGCAGTTCACCGTGGCTTCGCAAATGATCCTAACGAAACGCCCAAACGAAGCCCTACCCTTTTTGGAGAGCTTCCGCAGTATTCTTGCCCAGGAACGACTGACGGCAGACATTCGGCGTGGCCTTAAGGAACATATCGTTAACATCGAAACACTGTATTATCTGAACACCTTGTGTGCTGACCGATATCAGGTAACAGGAGAAGAGGTACGCAATCTGATAGCTGACCTCGATCGCTATGGACCCTCGCAGGCGTGGATGGGGGCCCGGCTCAACCTGGGCCTCTATCGTGCCGTTGTAGGTCAGCTCACTGATGCTCTCACCTTGATTAGCCCCGTCGCCGACTCCTCTTCGCCGATCCGTGCCGACATCAGGACGGCTTGCCGCCTGCTGCGTATTATCATTCACTATGACCTCGGCCACACGGATTTGGTAGAGTCGCTGGTTCGTTCGGAGCGCCGACGCAAACGTGCGTCGCCCATGCCGCGCGACGAAGAATACGCCTTGTCCGTGCTCGCCCGACTTGCGGACACAACTTCGGCGACCAGACGGCGAAAGCTCTTGGACGAAGCACTTCAGACGATCGACCAGCTACTCCTGAATCCGGAAACCAGCACGGTGATTACCGTGTTCAACTTTGCTTCGTGGCTGCGCGCACGCCGTACGGCCCAACCTTGGTCCACTACCCTCCTGCAATGATGACCAGACTCCTCCTTCTGATCGCCGTGACGGCCCTGACCGTCACCACCGTTACTGCTCAAACCGTTGGTGTCATCAGTCGTATGGACGACCGCATGTCCAACGGCTACACGCTGTTGGCCCCAACGGCCTCGCGGCTTACCTACCTTCTCGATACAGGCGGCACTGTCGTCAATATGTGGTCGAGTGACCACCGTCCAGGTCAAGCTGCCATGATGATTCCAGGCGGCAGGCTGCTTCGAACGGGCATACCTAACGAGCGCCGACCTCTTGCAGGCGGTGGCGTTGGCGGAATTGTCGAAGAATTCGACTGGGCAGGAAACAGGACCTGGCTGTTCGAGTATGTCGACACGGCCTATCGCGCCCACCATGACGTCGAATACCTTCCCAACGGCAACATTCTCCTCCTGACGTGGGAACCGATTTCTCGCCAGGAGGCCCTCGAGCTCGGGCGGCGACCTGAACGCCTTGTGGACTCGGCGCTGTGGATGGAAACGATCATTGAAGTCCAGCCAACCAGGCCCGTCGGCGGTACCATCGTCTGGCGGTGGTCAACTCGGGACCACCTCGTGCAGAATACAAACCCCATACTCCCCAACTACGGCGAAGCTCATGATTCTATCCATCGGATTGACATCAATGCCGGCGAGAACAGAACCGATTGGTTGCATATGAATTCCATTCGGTACCATGCCGATCGGGACGAAATCCTTGTGAGTGTGCGTAACCTCAACGAAATATGGATCATTGCACGATCTACCGGCCACATTGTCTACCGCTGGGGAAACCCTTTCGCCTACGGCCGTGGAACACGCAACGACCAGCAGCTTTTTGCACAGCATGATGCGCGGTGGATACCAGATGGGTATCCAGGAGCTGGGAATATCCTCATCTTCAACAATGGCATCGGTAGGCAACAAGTGTTCTCGACCGTCGAAGAAATACGTCCACCACTCGTAGCTGGTGTCTATAGCATCACACCAGGACAAGCCTTCGGCCCACAGCAGCCTACCTGGCGATACGACCCCGGCTTCCCCACGGATTTTATCTCGCCCAACATCAGTGGTGCCGTTCGTCTCTCCAATGGTAACACATTGGCTTGCGTTGGAGTAAGGGGAACACTTGTCGAACTCGCGGCGGACTCCACTATTGTCTGGCGCTACATCAACCCCGTAGGGGCATCTGGGCCGGTAGCGCAAGGGTCGCCCGTGCCTGGTGGCAATCAGGTATTCAAGGTAACCCGTTACACTGCCACAAGTCCAGAGCTTCTTGGCCAGCCACTGCGCTCCTATGGTAAACTTGAGGAAGGACCACTCTCAACGGTACCATCCGATTCGCCTAGGACCGAAACAGTGTTGGCTTCACACCTGCTTACCATTACTGATTCCATGCGTGGTTTCCGGTTCATGGAAGCCTATGACGTTCTAGGCCGTAGGCTGCAATTCTGGAATCTTGCAAACGAAAGCCCGAGCTCCGTCGTCAGCCTGCCCTTTGGCACTCTGCTCGTACGTTTCGAACGATGAGACCAAGGCCCCCTTACCGAAGAAACAGAATGACGTAAGGACAACAAGATCATACACTTCGGATGATTTTTTGTTCATGCACGGACGGCCTTTGTTCCAGTGTCAAGAGCTATATTGCCAGCTAAGCACGACAGTTTCCATCACCAGCTCCGGAGGAGAACATGATCGAGACCCCTGCTCGACTCCCCTGGGTGGTGCGGGTTGCGATCGCAGCGATCGTACTCTCCGCGTCCGCCGTACAGCCTACCACGGCACAGCAACGGACCGGTACAACGCCAACCCCTGCTCCAGCGCAGCAACGACCAACAACCAAGACCGTCTTTCCGGACGAGTTTTCTGACCTTGACGACGCAGCGAGTGACTCCACTTCGGCGTTCCTTGACGACGGCGTCATTGAACAGCTCGAATTCGCTCGCAAACGGTATTTGACGGCTCTCACGGCTATTGAGAAGAAAGACACAGCCGAGGCTGCACGACAGTTTGAGCGCGCCATCCAGATTCTCAATGACCTGGCGTCTTACCCTCGCATCGACGAAAATCCTGATTTCGCCGACCTCGCGCAGTCCATCGTCGAAGATTACGAAAACTACATTCGCAACATCGACGATCTGGACGAAACGGCGTCGGCCTATGTCCTTCGCGAACGCATCTTTGAAGAAATTCAAGCCTCGAAGAATACCGTCGAAGCGCTTACGGTTCCAAAGGTCTCCGCACCACGAACTATCCCACAGTCCGCCATTCCTCTTGTCGTCAACGAAGCCGTCGAAACGGAGCTAGCATTTCTGACGTCCGACCGTGCCAAGAAATTCCTCAAGCGGTGGATTGAGCGCACTGGACGCTGGTTCGACATGTTCAAGCGCATAGCACGCGAAGAAGGTGTTCCAGAGGAGATCGCCCATCTTTCGATGATTGAATCGGGCCTGGATCCAGACGCTGTTTCGCGCGTCAAAGCGGTAGGCATGTGGCAATTCATGCAGCCTACGGGCCGCGACTATGGCTTGGACGTAACGTTCTGGCAAGACGAACGGCGCGACCCTGAAAAGGCAACGCGCGCTGCCATGCGGTACTTAAAAGACCTTTACAACGACTTTGGCGACTGGCACCTGACCCTTGCCGCATATAATTTCGGCTGGGGCAACGTCAAGCGTACCATACGCCGCTCGGGCCTGGCAAATCCATCTTTTTGGGATATCACGGGATTGTTACCACGGGAAACGCGCCGTTACGTACCGCTATTCATTGCAACGACGCTCGTCACCACGAATCGCGAGCAGTACGGATTCGGCGACGACTCCGTCACGATTCAGCAGCCATACGACTATGACGTCGTCACGATTGCTGAACCGTGCAACCTCGCTGCCTTGGCTAGCTGCCTGAACCTGCAACCCAAGGATATCCGCGCTCTCAATCCAGAGCTTGTTCGCCATTGTACTCCTCCAACCCCGGGAGGATATGCCCTAAAAATTCCGAAGGGGGCCTCGGATGATTTCAGCCGACGCTTTGCGCTGTTGAACGATGATGAAAAACGACCATGGATGAATCATACCGTCGCGCGGGGCGAAACGCTGGCTTCTATCGCCAAGCGCTACGGTGTTGGCACCGATGATATTGCCAATGCAAACAATATCCGTGGTTACCGTGCCAAACTCCGGCGTGGAATGAGCCTTCGCGTACCTGTAGGCTCACAAACATCAGCACTTGCGTCGGCCCCTGCACCATCGTCGTCCACTGTGGCAGCTCAAGCAACGACCACACAAGCAGCCAACACGTCGACTATTCAAGCGAATCAGCAGCCTGCCCAAGTGGCGGTTGCCGTTCCAGCATCCGTATCGCCCTCGGCATCCGTTGCTGCTGCTCAGCAAAAGTTGGTTGTGGCAGGCAGTCGCACATCCGTGCATGTCATTCAGAGTGGTGACAATCTGTCCAGCATTGCTCGTCGGTATGGTGTGCGGGTCACGGACATTCGGAATTGGAATGACATTCCCTTTGACCGTGATGGCTTGTCCGTCGGTGACACTCTGATTGTTGGAATCAAAGATGCCGCTCAAGCAACCACGATAGCATCGGTGGAACGGCTCAAAGTCACGCGAACGGTACAGCATCAAGTTGTTCGTGGCGAGTCGATTGCTTCCATTGCTGCACTCTATGGCACAACGCCGGACCGTCTTCTGCAGCTCAACGGCATGAAGCCAACATCCACACTGAAGGCTGGCGGCACGATTACCGTGGAAACAGAGCTCGGTAAAACAGAGTTGGCAGCGATACAACGTTCCGCTCCAACAGGTAAACCCGTTGTTCACAAAGTTCGGCGCGGAGAATCTCTCAGCGGCATTGCAGCCCTCTATGGAGTGGACGAACAGTCCCTCTTACGGTGGAATGACGACGTTGTGCAGGGAAGCACCGTCTTTGCTGGCACGAAACTGAAAGTGTACTCTGCGCAAACGCAAAAAGGGAGCTCTGCAGCATCCACGGCCAAGCGACCACCCAAAACCTACAAGGTGCGCAAGGGCGATACCATTTCCGGCATAGCCGAGAAGTTCGGTGTAAGCGTAGACATGTTGCGCTCCAAGAACCGTTCTCTCAAGGCATCAAACGCCCTTAGGGCGGGCCAAACCATTCGCCTGCAGTAATTTCGGAGCAATGCACGCCATCATCCCCGTTGCCGGCATCGGCACTCGCCTCCGACCATTCACGCATACGCTGCCCAAGGTCCTCGTCAACGTTGCTGGGAAACCTATTCTTGGACACATCCTGGATGCCCTCGAAACGCAGGGGGTGACGACGGCCACCATCGTGACGGGCTACAAAGGTGACCTCGTAGAGGACTACGTGCGGTCAGCGTCGTCCATCAATGCGACGTTTGTGGAGCAGACGGAGATGCTCGGCCTTGGCCATGCAATCTGGACGGCGCGGGCGTCACTGGCAACGGAGCCGGTATTGATTATTCTCGGCGACACGGTGTTTGACGTTGATCTGTCCGTGTTGAATACGGCGGCGTTTTCATCGTTGGGTGTCAAGAGTGTAGACGACCCTCGACGTTTCGGTGTTGTGATTCAGAATGGGGCTTTTGTTTCCCGCTTGGTCGAAAAGCCAGAGACACCCGTTTCCACACTAGCCATCGTTGGATTGTACTACATAAAGCAACCTTGGTTGTTGGCCGAATGCCTGGGCGAGTTGATCGATGGAAACGTGCGTACGAAGGGAGAATTCCAACTGACGGACGCCCTTCAGATGATGGTTGACAAGGGCGAAAAGTTCACCACGTTCCCTGTCGATGGCTGGCACGATTGCGGCAAACCCGAGACTCTCTTGGCTACCAATCGATTTCTCTTAAACCAACGCCAGGCACCAGTAGCGCCCAAGGGTTGTGTTATCATTCCGCCAGCACACGTGGACCCCACTGCCGTTATTGAGCACTCCGTGATAGGCCCCTATGCATCCATCTCGAAAGGTGCTGTTGTTCGTAACAGCATCATTCGCGACAGCATAATCTGCGATGCCGCTACCGTAACGGATATGACGCTAGAGGGAAGTATCATTGGCGAAAATGCCGAAGTCTCTGGCAAGTTTGCTTCCATCAATCTAGGCGATGCCAGCGTGGTTCGGTTGTTCCAATAAGTCAACAGATGTCGTTTTTCATTCCATTGAATCCATGAGCACCTCCATCTTTACATCGGAGTCCGTTTCAGAAGGACATCCCGACAAGGTCTGCGATCAGGTTTCCGATGCCGTTCTTGACCACGTTCTAGCCGCCGACCCTTCAGGTCGTGTAGCCTGCGAGTGTTTTGCTACCACGGGTATGATTGTCGTTGGCGGAGAAATCACAACGTCAACATACATCGACCTGCCCGAAGTGGTGCGCGGTGTAATTCGTGATATTGGCTACACCAAAGCGGAATATCGCTTCGACGCCGACAGCTGCGCCGTCATCAATGTCATCAATAAACAGTCGCCGGATATCGCCAAGGGTGTCAACACTGGCGGTGCTGGTGATCAAGGCATGATGTTCGGCTATGCCACCACGGAGACGGAAGAACTGATGCCAGCAGCGATTCAGTTTTCCCACCAGCTGGTCCACCGATTGGCGCGCATTCGCAAGGAGCAATCTTCGCTTATGCCCTACCTACGACCAGACGCGAAAGCACAGGTGTCCATCGAGTACAGCGATACAGGCGAGATCGTCTCCGTGCCAGCCGTCGTGGTGTCCACGCAGCATGACCCAGGCGTAAGCCATGCCGTCATTAAGGAAGACGTTATTGAGCATGTCGTACGCACCGTCATTCCTGCCCATCTGCTTACGTCGTCCACCAACTATCATGTCAATCCAACGGGCATCTTCGAAATTGGTGGCCCGCATGGTGATACTGGCCTTACGGGGCGAAAAATCATCGTGGATACATACGGCGGCAAGGCCCCACATGGCGGCGGAGCATTCTCGGGTAAGGACCCCACGAAGGTCGACAGGTCCGCGGCATATGCCGCACGCCATCTTGCCAAGAACATCGTGGCAGCAGGCTTAGCCAAAGAATGTACGATTCAGGTTTCGTACGCCATCGGCGTCAAGGAACCCATCAGTATCCATGTAACGACGAACGGCTCGGGTGTCCTGCCTGATGCCAGAATAGCCGCCTTCGTCCAGGCAAACGCCGTCGAAGGTGGTCCTCTCGACCTTACCCCGGGTGGAATCATCAAGCGCCTGGAGCTGCAACGACCAATCTACCGCGCCACTGCCGCCTATGGCCATTTTGGCCGTACGGAATTCCCTTGGGAACGGCTCAATGCCGTTGAGTTGTTCAAGCAGCTCTCCTGACGTGGTGGCACGGCCCCCTTCTGTTAGAATCAAACCAACATTACATTATGGCACAGACAGCAAAGAAGACAAAGGCCCCTGCCGCTCTGAATGGCAAGGCAGCCAAGAACGGTAAAGTCGCTACCAACGGTGCGGCCCAGACTGGTGTTCCGAAACGCGTCGCTTCGGGTGAAATTCAGTACAAGGCTACGGCTTATGCCGTGCGGGACCTGTCCCAACACGAGTGGGGCCGCAAGGAGATCCGCCTGGCCGAGGCTGAAATGCCAGGCCTGATGGCCTTGCGCGAAGAGTACAAAGGAAAGCAGCCGTTGAAAGGTGCGCGAATCGCTGGCTGCTTGCACATGACTATCCAAACGGCAGTGCTGATAGAAACCCTCATCGACCTTGGGGCCGATGTACAGTGGTCCAGCTGCAACATCTTCTCTACCCAAGACCACGCAGCTGCCGCCATCGCTAAGGCAGGATATCCCGTGTTCGCGTGGAAAGGAATGAACGAAGAGGAATTCGATTGGTGTATTGAACAGACCCTGTTCTTTGGCAAGGATCGCAAGCCCCTGAACATGATCCTCGACGATGGTGGTGACCTGACAAACATGGTTCTCGACCGCTACCCTCATCTCGTGGAAGGCATTCGTGGCATCTCGGAAGAAACAACCACGGGTGTCCACAGGCTGTATGAACGCATGAAGGCGGGAACACTTCCGCTGCCAGCGATCAATATCAATGACTCGGTCACGAAGTCAAAGTTCGACAACAAGTACGGCTGCAAGGAGTCCCTCGTTGATGCCATCCGCCGTGCCACTGACGTCATGATGGCTGGTAAAGTAGCCGTTGTTGCCGGATATGGCGACGTCGGCAAAGGTTCTGCCGCCTCGCTGGCTGGTGCAGGTGCCCGCGTCATCGTGACGGAGATCGATCCCATCTGTGCCCTGCAAGCTGCCATGGATGGCTTCGAAGTGAAGAAGATGGACAAGGCCGTGAAGGAAGCAGATATCGTCGTTACGGCAACTGGTAACCGGGATATCATTGTTGACAGACACTTTAAGTCCATGAAGGACAAGGCCATCGTCTGCAACATCGGCCACTTCGATAACGAAATCGACATGGCATGGTTGAACAAAAATCACGGAAAATCCAAGGTGGAGATCAAGCCACAAGTAGACCTCTACAATGTGGATGGTAAGGACATCATCGTGCTCGCTGAAGGTAGGCTTGTCAATCTTGGCTGCGCAACAGGCCATCCCAGCTTCGTCATGTCCAATTCCTTTACGAATCAGGTCCTTGCCCAACTTGAACTCTGGAAGAATGCGTCGAACTACGGTAACGAAGTCTACGTGCTCCCCAAACACCTGGATGAAAAGGTGGCGCGCCTCCACCTC